>JBJFAQ010000028.1:0-7946 GCA_051887995.1 Eubacteriales bacterium | reverse complement strand
CTTCCTTTATGGCGGAGATCCATTTGTCATAGTCAAAATATTCCTCCCACGCGTCAAAATGGAATCCTTTTTCACATGCAAGCTCAATCGCCCGTCCGAGCCTTCTGTCCCCGCGTGCAAGTACACCCTCAATATGAGAGGTGCGCGGGTCGTGGTGAGTATATCGAACCTTACGGTCGGTGACGCAGGTGCGCAGATAGTCAATCTTTTCATTAAGCTCCTCCACCGTGTCCTGCGGCTCCCACTGAAAGGCGGTAAACGGCTTCGGCACAAAGCAGGCAACGCTTATCGTAACCTGGGGCGATTTGCCCTTTTTCCTGTTCGGATTACTGTAATACAGGCTCACGACATCGGACGCGAGCTTTGCGATGCCCTCAAGGTCGTCTGACGTCTCGGTAGGCAGACCGTTCATAAAATACAGCTTGACCTGCGTTTTGCCGGCGTCATAGGCAACGCCGACCGCGCGGAACAAATCCTCCTCGCGCACATTTTTGTTTATAACATCGCGCAGGCGCTGAGTTCCCGCCTCCGGCGCGAAGGTGAGTGAGCTTGAGCGCACCGTGGCTATCTTATCCATAAGCTCTTTTGTAAAGCTGTCGGCGCGGAGCGACGGCAGCGAAAGGCTGACCTTCTTTTCGTCCGTCCACTCAAGCAGTGATGTGGTAAGCTCCTCTATTTTCGTATAATCGCTTATCGAGAGAGAAGAGAGGGAAATTTCATCGTACCCGGTGTTTTCGTAAAGGCATTTTGCTTGGCGGCAGAGTACCTCGGGCGTTTTTTCTCTTACGGGACGATAGATGATTCCCGCCTGACAGAAACGGCAACCGCGGATACAGCCGCGGTAAACTTCAAGCATGATTCTGTCCTGAACCGTTTCGATATACGGCATGACGACCTTCTCCGGGAAGAACGCCTTGTCCATGTCCGTCATTATCCGCTTTGTCACACGACGCGGAACGTCCTCTCCTATCGGAGTATACGCCTTTACCGTGCCGTCGTCGTTATATGTAACGTCATAGAGCGACGGAACGTATGTTCCCTTTATCGTGCGCGCCGCCTCGCGCAGAAACGCGCGGCGGCTGTATGTGCCGTTCTCTTTCATTTTTATATAGAGCTTTGTGAACTCGACGAGCATGTCCTCGCCCTCGCCTATCGAAAAGCAGTCGAAAAAATCCGCCACGGGTTCGGGATTGTAGCTGCACGGACCTCCTCCGATGATAATGGGCATGTCGTCTGTGCGCTCGGACGCGCGCAAAGGCAGTCCCGCCAGCTTTATCATGTTAAGCACATTGGTGTAGCACATCTCATACTGGAGAGTGAAGCCGATAATGTCAAATTCCGAGAGCGGATCACCGCTTTCCTGCGCGGTGAGCGGAATGTCGTACTCCTTCATTTTTTCTTCCATATCCGGCCACGGCGCATAGGCGCGCTCACACCAGATGTCGTCCTCACGGTTAAGCGCGCCGTAAAGTATGCGTATTCCGAGATTGGACATGCCTATCTCATAGGAGTCCGGAAAGCAGAAAGCCCACCTTGCCTTTATTTTATCTTTATCTTTTATTACCTGACCGTATTCTCCGCCGCAGTACCTGCCCGGCTTCTGCACGGATTTCAGGATACTACCGAGAGCTTCTCTGTAATTTTCGTTCATCTATATGCCTTTTCCTTTCGAGCGTTGAATATATCTTACCATATTTCTCTCTGTTTCGCAAGGGCAAAGGCAAAATTTACGCTTCTACTTTCCGATAAGCGCCTGAACGACCTCGCAGATATAAACATGGTGAAAATCTCCCGACTCGTACTCCGAAAGTGCGGAGGAATCGAGAAAATCTTCCCTCTCAAAGCGCGAAACATACATCTTGCGAAGAATCAGGACAAGGCGCGCCCCATCAAAGGTGACGGCTCTGCCGTCCATTACGGAAATCGGGCGAAGCCCGCACTCCTTTGCCTTATCCGCGTCTCTGCCGCTGTGCGAGCCGCAGTAGGCGAGCGCGTCCTCTTTTTTTCCGCCGAAAAATGTAAGCGTCAGATAATCGCACGCCGCCGCAAACACCTGAGTATATCTCTGCGGACGTATAAAACAGGCGCAGACCGGTTTTTTCCAGAGAAAACCGTACATTCCCCAGCTTGCGGTCATGGTGTTGTATCCTTCGGCGAGACTGCCCGCCGTCAGAAGCATCTTTTCCTTTCCGATAAGCCTTGCCGCATTGCCGATTCTTTCGTCAAGCGGAGAAATTTCAATGAAATTTTCCATTTTACACCCCGTATTCATTCTCTCGGCGCATTTTTTGCGCCGGCAAAAACAGTATATGCCGCCGCGCATTTTTTTACACTTTTTGTTTTTTGGGATAAAAGCTCTCTTCATCGGGCATACTCAAATTAAACGAAAAAAACGTTCGCAGCGAAAGAAATCACTGCGCGGCGCGCTCTTGTTTTGCGTTTTTAATTTGTTTTGCCGCTTATCTGTCGGCAGGGAGGAAGCTTTATTTATGAAGGAACTTTCAAAAGGCAAGGTGTGGTGCTTTGCTGTCGGGCAGTTCGGCTGGTCGATACTCTCGGCACTGCTCTCAAGCTGGCTCGTCAATTTTTATCAGCCCGACAACGCCGCGATAAACGCCGGGCAACCGCTGTTTATACCCCAGGGGCGCGTGGTCTTCGGCGCAATCACCGTTCTCGGCGCAATTACTGCGTTCGGCAGAATTTTTGACGCGATAACCGACCCCCTCATCGCGTCAGCCTCAGACCGTTCCATGTCAAAAAGGGGCAGACGCATCTCCTTTATGCGCGCCGCCGCGATTCCTTTTGCCGCCGCGACGGTGCTGACCTTCTGGTCGCCCGTAAACGGCACGTCCGCCGTAAACGCGGTCTTTCTTTTCATTATGGTCACGCTTTTCTACCTTTTTATGACGATGTACTGCACGCCGTATACCGCCCTCATACCGGAGCTTGGCGTAAACCAGAAGCTAAGGCTTCAGATATCGACCTCGATATCCTTCACCTATATCGCGGGCATGGCGTTCGCATATCTTGCGCCCGTTATCTGGGGACTGCTTGAAGCTCCTCTCGGCAGAGTGACCGCCATTCGCGTCACCTTTACCATCATGGCGCTTGTCGCCGTCGCATGCATGTTTGTTCCCGTCTTTACAATAAACGAAAAGGAATACGTCAAGTCAGTTCCCACAAAGGCAACCGCGTTCCGCTCTCTCGGCGCGACCTTCCGAAACGCGGATTTCAGAGCCTTTGTCGCCTCCGACGTCGCCTACTTTCTCGCGCTCACAATGTTTCAGACCGCGCTCCCCTTCTTTGTTACAAGCCTTCTCGGGCTTAAAGAAAGCATGTCCACCGTGTTTTTCGTGCTTATGACGGCGCTTTCCGTGATATTTTATGTGCCGGTCGGAAAAATGTCCTTAAAGTACGGCAAAAAGAAGCCGATTCTTCTCGGCTTCGGAATCTTTACCGCCGCTTTCCTCTATTCCGGCTTTCTCGGAAAGATCTCGCCCCTCTCTCCTATGGTGCAGGGATATATTCTGTGCATTCTTTCCGCATTCCCTCTTGCCGCTTTCGGTATACTGCCGCAGGCCGTTGTCGCGGATATTGCCGAGTGCGACGAGCTTGAGACCGGAGAAAACCACGCCGGAATGTTTTACGCGGCGCGCACCTTCGCTTTTAAGCTTGGGCAGAGCCTATCAATGCTTATCGTCACTGCCTTTGCCACAATAGGCAGAGACACGGGCTTCGGCTACCGCATGATTGCCGTCGGAGCTTCAATCGTATGCTTTATCGGCGGTCTTCTCTTCATGATTTACAATGAAAAGCGGGTTTACTCAAAGATAATAAAGCAATGAGAAATTATGTAAGCGAAGAAAATTACGGCGAAACAATGGAAAAAAAGGTCATGCCGTATCTTTCCGGATTCCGCCGCGACGGATTTTTCGAGAGCTTTGACGGCAAAAAGCTTCACTATGCCGCTTTTTGCCGTCCGCAGAGCCGCGGAAGCGTCACAATCTGCCACGGGTATACCGAGTCGATTGAAAAATACAGAGAACTTATTTATGTTTTTCTGCGGGCGGGCTTTGACACCTGGATATGGGAGCAGCGCGGACACGGGACTTCATACCGCGAAGCCGAGGACACGACGGTGACTCACGTTGGGCATTTTAGCGAATACGCGGAAGATCTTGCGGCGTTTGCCGCTTTTGCTCGAAAAGACATGAAAAAACCGCGCTTTCTTTATGGTCACTCAATGGGCGGAGCCGTCGCAGCGCTGTATCTCGAATCGGGAAGCAGATTTTTTTGCCGCGCGGTGCTTTCCTCTCCGATGATAGCTCCGAGCGGCAAAAGCACGTCCGTTTTTGCGGCAAAGCTTCTTTGCAGAGCAAAAAAGCTCCTTGGGCAAGGCAAAAGCCGCGTGTTTTTCTATAAGCCCTATCCCGGTCACGAAGATTTCGGCGACGCCTTTTGCTCCTCGGAAAAGCGGTTCAATTACTATGAAAAGATCAAAAGCTCGCGCAGAGAATTTCAGAATTACTCTCCCTCTTACAGTTTCATGCTCGAGTCGGCAAATGCGCAGAGAAAAATTCTGCGCCGCGGCGCCGTTGAGCGCATTGCCGTGCCCGTAAAAGTGTTTGTTTCGGAAAACGACCCCTCTGTGCGGCGCAAGGAGCAAGAAATCTTTGCGGGGAGACTGCGAAACGGAAGCCTTGTTGCCGTAAAAGGCACAAAACACGAAATTTATAAAGCCGGGGACAAAGTGCTCTTCCCGTACCTTGACGCCGTGCTTGATTTTTTCGAAGAATGAAACTGATTCCGTCTTTTTTCGCGGCGCGCAAAGCGTGCCGCGAAAAAAGACGGAAAAATAATCTTTACATGGGCTTGACAAAGGTCTTTTTCTGTGCTATAATACATGTGCGAACTGAGGAACGGGTTTCTCAGTGCCGTGCTGAAGATTGGTTTCGCCGGAATGGCGGAATTGGCAGACGCCCGGGACTTAAAATCCCGTGATACGTGAGTATCGTACCGGTTCGACCCCGGCTTCCGGCACCAAGAAGCACGGGCGCAATGAATATCGCGGGGTAGAGCAGCTTGGTAGCTCGTCGGGCTCATAACCCGGAGGTCATGAGGTTCAAATCCCATCCCCGCAACCAAAAAACACAAGCATTTTGAAGATAAAATGCTTGTGTTTTTCTTTTTATATGCACTTTTTGCCTTGCACTTTTGAAAATCCGGCCGCATTTGCGGTTTTTACAAGTTACAGTTTCGGCTCGCGCTAAAAGCACGGCGTCTTGCAGGCAAAAATCTTTTTTCTTTGTACTACCTTATTTACCGCGAAAGAAAAAACGGGGGGCTGCGGCAATAATACCGAGACAAACTTTTTCCGGTTTATATCCGAAAAGTTCGAGGCAGGCTGAATTCTGCCGAATGGTACGGAATAATCCGCTTGAAGTTGTTTTGTTCTGCCAGCTGCTGTAACTGACTGTAACTTAGATGTACCGGATAGTGAAGCTTTTCCATGCATCCGCGTCTGAGCAATGTTTCGCTGTACGAGCCTCGTTCCGTTGTGCCCGTCATAACTGCTTTGCCGCCGTGCTTTAACACATCCTCTGCAACCTGCTGACTCTTTTCGGTACGCAGCTGCGGGTCGCTGACAAATACAATGCCCTTGTGCTGACCGCTATATGGCAGCGCAGTGCGCCTTATGCACACCGGACGATACCAGAATCCGCCGGTCTTTTGCTCCGACAGATTTTCCAGAAACAAATCATCTGCAAAGAAGTCCGCATTGGATATGTAATCTCCTAACAGCTTAAGCAATTCCGGCCCGCGTCCGTATTTTGGCACGGGAAACAGAAGCAGTCCGTGCGCGGAAAGCAATTCTTTCACACGCTCTGCCAAATACTCGCAGGCGGAGGAATATGTTGTTGCAATGTTCCCATAAGCACAGTCCAGAACCGCAAGATCAGCCGTTTGTTTACGAATAGGGTCGCAGGAATAGATTTGGGTATTCTCTGTATAGTCGCCTGAAAATAAAATTGATTTTTCTCCCGCCGAGAAGCGGTACCACACACTGCCCGCGCAGTGACCGCTGCGTCCCCAGTGTATAAAGAGACTGCGGAAAGTCCCCATTCCGCCCGGGCAAAGGCTCTGAAGCGAGACGGCTTGGGAAAATGCCATGGGAAGCTGACCTAGCGTTTCCTCCGTGGCGACGACCGACCCGTGAAATCCGTTTTTACACAGCCATGGCAAAGCCCCGGTGTGGTCGGCGTGGGAATGGGTGAGAAAGACGGCATGAAGGCCCTCAATTTGCTCTTTCGTCAAGCGAGGATACGGGTCATCCGGCGTATCTGCCATTTTGCCGCAATCAACAAGGAAACGGACATTTTCACTCTCCGCATAAAAGCAATTGCGTCCATGTTCTCCCACACCTCCGGCAATGTACAGCTTCATCTCAGACTCCTTTCCGATTTTCGGTCAGCCGATTGAATATAAGCAGAGCCGTGGTTGTGATCAGCACGCACAGCACCGCCATAGCCATGCCCAAAGACACGCTCCCCTGCTCAAATTCACGGCTTATATAGGTGGACACGACCAACGTGTTGGGGGGTGCGATTAGGCTTGCCGTCACTAGCTCCCGAAAAGCAATAATGAATATCATCATCCAGCCTGCGAAAATGCCGCGTGAAAGCATCGGCAGAGTGATACGGCGGAATACATAGGCGGGAGAGCCGCCGAAAATACGCCCTGCTTCCATCAGGCTGTCGTTTATCTGGGTATAGGCGGATGTGACATACTGCACTGTATACGGCAAGTACAGAACCACATACGCAAGTACCATAATGCCGATGGTATTGTACAGGGGAAGCACCTTGTAAATTGCGTTCCAGAACAGCATAATCCCGATAACCAGCACAATGCTTGGCAGCATTTCCGGCAAAAGGCTGACCGCCTCTAGTGACTTCTTCCGGAATCCTTTTAATCGGCGGGCAACCGACACCACTGCTGTTCCGATAACTGAACAGATGGTAGCCGACGCAACCGCCAGAAACAGGCTCTTGCCAATCGAAGATATGGCCTTTGGCGTGCTAAGCAGTTCTTTATAATGCTCTAATGTAAAGTTGCCTGCCGCCAGACCGTAGCCGCGCAGCTTGATAAGAGATGTGGAGATAATAGAAAAATACGGTACCCCTATGGCAACCAAAATCACTATTGCCACCCAGAGCCACGCACACACCTGCCCCAAGGCAGACAGCTTTGTCCGTGCGGGGCGGCTGCCCTTTCCGCTGACCAATCTGTAACTGTTTTTGCTTGTAATGTAGTTTTGCATAAGCCACATAGCCATGCAAATGCATACCAGAATCGAGGACAGGCTGGCAGACTTGCCGAAATCTATGGGCGCGGTAGTGGAGTAGCGGTGAATATCAGTCGTGAATACATAGAAACCGATGCGGCGTCCCAGCGTATAGGGTGTACCGTACTCAGAAAGCGTTTTAACAAACACTAGCAGCGCTCCGATTGCATAGTTGCCGGTAAGCAGCGGCGCGAAAATCTTCCGCAGCCGCAAACCGAATCCCGCGCCGAATACCGCTCCGCTTTCCTCAAGACCGGCAGGAATGTTCAGCATGGCGTTTTTCAGAATGGTCATAAGGAACGGGAACACATGCAGACTCATCACAAGTACAAGACCTCCGAAGCAGAAAAATCCCTCCGACCAGTTTCCGGTGGCAGGAAACAGCTGCTGAAACAGCCCTTTTTTCTGCATGAAAAGAATCCAACCCATGGAGGCAATGTAGGGAGGCGTCATAAACGGCACCATGAATACGATATCAAGCCAACTGTGCTTTGCAAGCTGCGTACGAGCCAGAATTTAATAACGCTGTTAAAGATAAAAGGAACGGAAGAACAGTAGGATACACAATAAGTGTCATCCGGGCCTGTAGTCACTATAGTAT
>JBJFAQ010000027.1:0-1819 GCA_051887995.1 Eubacteriales bacterium | reverse complement strand
CGTCGGTGAAACCGTCTCGGCTGAACACCGACGCGAGATATTCTTTTTTATCCTCGGAATACTCTTCGCCGTTTTTCGCACGCACATACGCGTCCGTTACTGCGCCGACGTATTCCGCGCCTTTCATACGCCCCTCGATTTTGAGGGACGTGACACCCATGCGTTCAAGCTCCCCGACGTATTCGAGCAGGCAGTTGTCTTTGAGACTCAGAGCATATCCGTTTCTGTAAGGCAGTCTGCACGGCTGAGCACATTCGCCTCTGTTGCCGCTGCGTCCGCCGATGACAGAGCTCATATAGCATTGACCGCTGTAACACATGCACAGCGCGCCGTGAACGAAAACTTCTGTCTCTATCGGGACCGTCTTTACGATATGCTCTATGTCCTTTGCGGAAAGCTCCCGCGAAAGCACGACACGGCGAAATCCCATCTCAAGCATCTGTGCCGCGCCGTCCGCGGAACAAACGGTCATCTGGGTGCTCGCATGCAGCGGCACCGCGCCGCCGAGCGACATTTTCAGACACTTTATCAGTCCCATGTCCTGCACGATAAATGCGTCAACGCCCGCCGCGGTAAAGAATTCCGCCGCCGCAAGCGCACCTTTTATCTCCCTGTCGGAAACAAGAGTGTTCAGCGTCGCATATACAGCAACGCCGCGCTCGTGACAGTAGCGGATGCTTTCCGTTATCTCCTGTTCGGAGAAATTACGGGCGTTAGCTCTCGCATTGAAGCCCATGCCGCCCATGTACACGGCGTCAGCGCCGCACATCACCGCAGCTTTCAGCGCCTCGGGACTTCCCGCGGGTGAAAGTATTTCCATCAGTTGTTTCCGTTTTTGGAAATATCTATTTTAAGTGCAAGAAGCTCGTCCCTGAGTTTCTCGGACATACGGCGTGCTTCGTCACGTTCCGCAAGCGCCTTCGTCGTGCCGTCAAGATATTCCTTGAGCTGGTCACGCATATTGTCCGCACTCGTCTGGAGCTTCACTATCTCGTCGTACAGATCCATGCAGACAAGCAGCGATGCGTTCGTAAGCGAAAGGCTCGGATTGGAAGCGAGGATATCTTTGATTTTCGCGTCTATTGCCTCCGCTATCTGATTTGTGTATTCCGCCGTTTCGGTAGAGTAGAGAGTGAGATCGAGCCCGCCTATTCTGACAGTAAAAACACTTTCCATGATGTTACGCTCCTTATACGGTGTATAAATTTTGTTATACTGATTAAAATAATATTCTATCTTATAATATAACATAAATTGTCGTAAAAATCAATATTAAATCCGAAAAAAATCAAAGATTTACGATATTTTTTCCATGATTTTCGGTTTTAAGCGGCAATATTCTTCCCAAACCCTTAAAACGCCGCCGAGGGACGGAGAACGACGCCCGTAGATGCGAAATTTTTTGTTAATTTATCTTGACAAATTATCGAAAATATGGTACAATAATACCGAAGAATAGTCAAAGGGGGGCTCTACATGGCAGAAAGATACACCGTAACGATATCCAGACAGTTCGGCTCATGCGGTCGCGCAGTGGGCAAGGAAGTGGCAAAAAAACTCGGTATACCGTTTTACGACAGAGAGCTCATTTCTCTTGCCGCAAAAGAAAGCGGGATAAGCGAAAAGATATTCCGGAATATGGACGAAAAACCGACGAACAGCCTGCTGTATTCTCTTGCCGTCGGCGCATACGCTCTTGACAACCAGTATATGCCGTGGTCGGACGCGGCTATGCCGCTCTGCGATCAGGTATATCTTGCTCAGACCGACCTGATAAAAAAACTCGCGGACGAAGGTCCGTGCGTCTTTATCGGAAGAT
>JBJFAQ010000026.1:0-7980 GCA_051887995.1 Eubacteriales bacterium | reverse complement strand
GTCAAGCCTTTTTTGCAAATTTCTTCGCTTTTTTTGCAAAAATTTCGTGCGGCTGCCGCCCCTTTTTTCGCGACTTCTGCATTATACTACTTTCTCTTTCTCTTGTCAACTACTTTTTTCTCCCTTTTTTGGTTTTTGGCGAATTTGACAATAAAGGATTGAATTTGCACATCCGAAATGTTATAATAATAATGAATAAAACATGAAATGATAATAAATGAAGAGGTAAACGCCATGAAAAAACGGATTTTGGTCATTGGAAGCGCAAATATGGACTTTGTCATGAACGTTTCGCGTCTCCCAAGCGCAGGCGAAACTCTTATCGAGAGCGGAAATTACCGCATGATTCCCGGCGGCAAAGGCGGCAACGCCGCAATCGCGGCCCAGCGGTTAGGTGCCGACTGCGTTCTTTGCGCAAAACTCGGCAGGGACGCGAACGGCGACGCCCTGCGCCGCCTCTTTGCCGCCGAGGGCATAAACCAGTCCGCTCTGCGCAGTACGGAGGAAGCACCGACCGGGCTTGCCGCTATTACGGTAGAGTCTGACGGCACAAACCGCATTACGGTATTTCCCGGCGCAAACTCTCTTCTTGATGCCGATGACGCGGAAGAAGCGCTTCTCTGCTATCCCGACGCACTTCTTATGCAGTTTGAAGTGCCGGTCGAGTCGATTCTGACGGCGGCATATTACGCCGCAAAGAAGAACATACCGATAATAATAGACGCAGGCCCTGCGATTCCGGACTTTCCGTTTGACAGGCTCCCGCCGCTTGAAATCTTTTCCCCGAACGAAACGGAAACGGAAGCGTACACCGGAATATATCCGTCAACGGCAGATGCGGCGCTTCAGGCGGCTGTGCGCCTGCAAAAAATAGTGCGCTCGCACTACTACGTCATAAAACTCGGCGAGCGCGGAGCTCTCGTTTACGACGGCAAATATTACAATATCGCCGCCTCGTATGAGACCGCGGCGGTGGACACCACGGCGGCAGGCGACAGCTTCACGGCGGCGTTGACGCTCGAATATCTGCGCAGCGGCAATATTATGCACTCTTGCCGTTATGCAAACGCAGTAGGAGCGCTCGTTGTCAGCCATCAGGGCGCGAGCACCTCGATTCCGACGGAGCAGCAGCTCGCCGCTTTCGTTGCCTCGCGAGGAATCGTATTATAATTCACCGCAGGAAAGGCTGCCGCTTTACTATATAATATAAGGAAAGAAAATGAACACAAAAGAATATATCGAAAAGACAGAAAAAATAATAAGCGACCCGCTTTTCAGACCGATAACGGCGGCGGAGCTTGCCGGGCTTATCGGTGTTCCGGACTCCGAGCTTGAAAGCTACGCAGAGCTTATACACGAACTGCAAAAGGCAGGCGTCGTCGGAACAACCAAGCGCGGCAAGGTTGCCGCTCCGCCGAAGGAAAAGCTGACAGCGGGAACTTTCCGCGGCACATCAAAGGGCTACGGCTTTGTCACGCCTGACGCGGAGCACGCCGACGAATATAAAGAAGACATTTTTATTCCCGCGCCCTCGACCGGGTACGCTCTCGACGGAGACAAAGTGCTTTTTCGCATAAAAGACCGTCAATTTACGCGTGGAAAAGAGCATTTTGACAAATCGAAGTTCAAACGCGGAAGAAACGGCAAAATGATACCGATTCCGGAAAAGGAGCGCGGAAAAGAAGGCGAAATTGTGAAAATAACCGAGCGTGCGCTCGCCTCATCTACTATTATAGGAACATTTTTCGCCTCCTCCGAGAAGCGCGGAAGAAAGATCCGCCGCACGGCATGGGTACAGCCGGACATGTCAAGGCTTCCGTACTCGATTCTTGTCGATGCGTCGGAAGCGGAGGCTCTCGGCGCTTCGGTCGGAGACAAGGTAGAGGCAAAAATAACGGTTTTCCCGTCTGACAAAAGCGACCTTGTCGGAAAAATTCTGCGTGTTTTCGGCGATTCACGCACGCGAAAAGCAAATTATGAGGCAATTCTTGCCGAAAACGGCATTGAGATGTCGTTTCCGGAGGAAGTTACGGCAGACGCAGAGAAAAGCGCGGCCCGAAAAATTATGCCGGACGGCAGACTCGACCTTCGCTCCTCTGTAATCTTTACCATCGACGGCGCGGACGCAAAAGACCTTGATGACGCGATATCGCTCGAAAAAGACGGCGACGGGTACCGGCTCGGAGTTCACATTGCCGACGTTTCGGAATACGTTTCAGCCGGCTCTCCCTCAGACCTTGAGGCAATGCACCGCGGCACAAGCGTCTATTTTGCAGACAAAGTAGTGCCGATGCTGCCGAAATGTCTCTCAAACGGAGCTTGCTCTCTCGGCGGAGGGCTTGAAAGATATGCACTCTCCGCTTTTATCTCGCTTTCACCCATGGGAGAAATAACAGACGTATCGCTTCACGAGAGCATAATCTGCTCGCGTGTCCGCGGAGTATACGACGAAGTAAACGACCTGTTTGAAAAGGGCTCAGCCTCCGATTTTGCGGACAAATACAAGGAAGTGCTGCCCTCGCTCACCGAAATGCGCGGACTTTACAAAATCCTTAAGAACCGCTCGGAAAAGCGTGGCGCGGTGGAGCTTGAAACCGCCGAAGCAGTCATTTCAGTAGGGCGCGGCGGAGATCCGACGGGAATTTCTCTGCGTGAGCGCGGGGACGCCGAAAAAATGATAGAACAGTTCATGCTCTGCGCAAACGAAGGAGTTGCTACGTATCTCACAGCCCATTCACTTCCCTGCGTTTACCGCATACACGAAGCGCCCTCTCCGGAAAAGCTCGAAGCATTTTCCGCCTTTCTTTCCGGCGCGGGAATTGACACAAGCCCTCTGCGGCAGGACCGTATAAGCGGCGCAGTCTTTTCGGACATTCTCCGAAAGGCACGGGAAAAGGGACTTTTTGATATTGTATCGGGCGTTATGCTTCGCGCAATGATGAAAGCAAAATATTCCTCGGTTCTCTCCCCTCATTTCGGGCTTGGTACAGATATTTACTGTCACTTTACCTCTCCCATAAGGCGCTATCCCGACTTGTCCGTTCACCGCATTGTAAAAGAGCATCTGCACGGAACGGCGGAAGGGAAAAATGCACGGCTTTCCGCGTTTGCCGCGCAGTCCGCGGCAAAATCGAGCGAAAACGAGCTTCGCGCGCTTAATGCGGAACGAGAAATCGAAGAGCTCTACAAGGCGGTTTATATGTCGGACAAAATCGGAGAGGTTTTTGACGGCGTGATAAGCTCCGTGACCTCCTTCGGCCTGTTTGTCAGTCTTGCAAACACGGTCGAGGGACTGATTCCGCTTGAGCGGCTTGACGGAAGATTTTCCTTTGACGAAAGACACTTTCTCCTGACAGACGGCAAAACCGTTTACAGGCTCGGTCAGTCGATAAAAGTCTGTATCGAGCAGGTGGATATTTCGTCGCGCCGAATCACAATGTCGGAGGCATAAAAATGGACGCTGCAATGAACATGCCGGTCTCCTCACTTAAGGGTGTCGGAAAGGCACGGGAAGAAGCGCTCGCAAAGCTCGGGGTGAGAACCGTGCGCGACCTTCTTTATCTCTATCCGCGCTCCTATGAGGACCGCGGGAATATTCGTCTGCTTGCAGACAGCGGGGAGGGCGAGAAGCAGTCCTTCTGCCTTACTGTCGCCGCCGAGCCGAAAACAGCGCGTATAAATCGCGGGATGTCTCTTTTAAAATTCCGTGCATACGACGAGAGCGGCTCGGCGGAAATCACGTACTTCAATCAGGACTATCTCAAATCGTCTTTTATTCTCGGCGAAAGCTACCGTTTTTACGGAAAAATCGAGCACAAAAAGACCTCGTCCGGCGTTCGGTATCTGATGTCCTCTCCCTCATTCGAGCCAATGCCGCCTGCGGGCGCGCCCGCGCTCCCGCCGCTCATTCCGATCTATCCGCTCTCGGCAGGACTTACACGTAAATTCGTCACAAATCTTGTCATGACAGCAATAAAACTTTGCTCCGTGCCGGGCGTAAACGGGGAGGACACGGACATTATCCCGCCTGAGATACGCGAGCGAAACGGACTTTGCACCTCTGCCTTCGCTCTGCGTGAAATTCATTGTCCCGGCAGTCTCGCGTCGCTTGCCGCCGCAAAAAAAAGGCTCGTTTTCGAGGAGCTTTTCTGCTTCTCGCTCGGAGTGCTTTCTTTCGGAAAGAAAATGCGCGTTCTCGGAGCGCCGCGCTGCGACGAGGGCGATATTTCTCCTCTCACCGCACTGCTTCCGTATGCTCTCACGGGCGCGCAGGTGCGCGCGATTGACGATATCCGCTCCGATATGGCGTCGGATACGCCGATGTGCCGTCTGCTCGTTGGCGATGTGGGCTGCGGAAAGACGGTCTGCGCCGCCGCCGCGCTTTTTATCGCCGTAAAAAGCGGCTATCAGGCGGCTCTCATGGCACCGACGGAAATTCTTGCGTCTCAGCACTATAACGACCTTGAGCCGCTCTTTTCCGCGCTTGGAATACGCGTAAAACTGCTGACAGGGGCTCTGAGCCCGGCGAAAAAACGCGAAGTATATGCGTCGCTTGCCGACGAAAACAAACAGACGCGCACAGACATTGTAATCGGAACACACGCGCTTATAAGCGAGGGGGTAAAATTCTCCTCCCTTGCCCTTGTCGTAACGGACGAACAGCACCGCTTCGGCGTCGCCCAGCGCTCCGCGCTCTCCGCAAAGGGCGACAGGGTACATATGCTCGTCATGAGTGCGACACCTATTCCACGCTCGCTTGCGCTAACGCTTTACGGCGACCTCTCTCTATCCGCAATCGGCGAAATGCCGCCTGGCAGACAGCGCGTGGATACCTATGTAGTTGACGAAAGCTACCGTGAGCGGCTTATAAAATTCATGCACAAGCTGACCTCAGACGGCGGACAGGTATATGTTGTCTGCCCCGCGGTCGAAGACAAAAAAGAGACGGATGAGGAAGAGGGCGATATTGACTTTTCCGACATCGGCGCTCCTCCGGAAGACGCGGAAGAAGAAAAACCGCCGATGAAATCTGCGGTAAGCTATGCTTCGGAGCTTCAGAACGCACTGCCCGACAGGCGCGTCGCGTTTGTTCACGGCAAGCTGAAAAGCGCGGAAAAAAATGAGGTAATGCAGGCATTCGCTTCCGGCAAGACAGACATTCTCGTTTCAACCACCGTCATCGAGGTGGGAGTGAACGTCCCGCAGGCGTGCCTTATGGTAGTTGAAAATGCAGAGCGATTCGGGCTTTCCCAGCTCCACCAGCTCCGCGGAAGAGTCGGGCGCGGAACGCGCAAGTCCTACTGCATTCTTGTCTCCGACGCAAAAGGCGAAGCCGCACGCGCTCGCCTTGAAGCCATGAAAACCATGTACGACGGCTTTGCCATTGCCGAAAAAGACCTCGAAATGCGCGGTCCCGGTGATTTTATTAAGAGTTCCGACACCACCCGCCAGAGCGGCGCGCCCCGCTTCCGTCTTGCTGACCTCTGCACCGACGCAAATATGCTTGAGGACGCGTCAAAAGAGGCAAAGGCGCTGCTTGAGACCGACCCGGAGCTTTTACGGCACGCGCCTTTGCGGGAAAGCGTAATAAAGCAGTTTGAAAAAATTACCGAGGCATAAAAAGGTGCGAATGAGACGCCGAACAGCGAAGATTCTATGTTTATAAGTGATTTCGGCATGAAAAAAACTCTTTTGCCGAGATAAAAAATAATTGTTATAAAAAGAAGCGGCAGCAGTCGTATTTATGCCCGGCTGTGCCGCTTCTGCTTTTTGCTCTAAGTGTCCTTAAATATCTTAATCCGCTGTCTGTCGGGGCGTCAAAACGAAAGGCGGCGCGCGTGCACTCCGATGTATAGAACCGGAGACTTTAAAGGGGAAGCCTCGCACCGAAAAAAGCCTTGACAAATAGGGAAAGGCATGTATAATAATAATGAGATTTTGTTTTTTAATGCCAAAAAAGGAGATACATAAATATGGCACAGCTTCTTTCTAAAGCGGACAAGCGCTCCTGCTACTGCGCGGAGCTTTCCGCCTCCGATATCGGAAAAACCGTTTGCGTTATGGGTTGGGCTCAGCGTCAGAGAGACCTCGGCGGGCTTATTTTTATCGACCTGCGCGACCGTTCCGGCATAATCCAGCTCGCCTTTGACAGCGAAACAGAAAAGGACGTTTTTGACCTTGCATTTACCGTCAGAGCCGAGTTTGTTCTCTGCGCTCACGGCGTCGTCAGAGCGCGTTCCTCCGTAAATCCCAACATTCCCACAGGAAACATCGAGATAAGCGTCACAGAGCTTAAAATCCTGTCCGCAGCGCAGACTCCTCCCTTTGAAATTGTGGAAAACAGCAAGGTCGGCGCGGAGCTTCGCTTAAAGCACCGCTATCTTGACCTTCGCCGTCCGGATATGCAGAGAAATATCATCGCTCGCTCTAAAATCACCAAAATCGCACGCGATTACTATATGCGTGAGGGCTTTCTCGACATCGAGACTCCCTGCCTTATAAAGCCGTCGCCAGAGGGCGCACGCGACTATCTTGTTCCCTCCCGTCTTCACCCCGGAAATTTCTATGCCCTTCCCCAGTCACCTCAGCTCTATAAGCAGCTTCTCATGGTTTCCGGTTTCGACCGCTATTTCCAGATTGCACGCTGCTTCCGCGACGAGGACCTGCGCGCCGACCGTCAGCCTGAATTTACCCAACTTGACACGGAAATGTCCTTTGCCACCGCAGATGACGTTATGGCAGTTCACGAGGGCTTTATCAAATACCTTTTCAAAGAATTTTTCGGCACTGAGCTTGGCTACGACTTTCCGAAAATGCCGTGGCGCGAGGCTATGGAGCGCTTCGGCTCGGACAAGCCCGATACACGCTTCGGCTTTGAGCTGAAAGACCTTTCCCCGCTCCTTCGCGGCTGCGGATTCAAGGTTTTCTCCGGCGCTGTCGAGGCGGGCGGCTCTGTCCGCGCAATAAACGTCGAGGGCGGCGCGCGCTTTACCCGCAAAGAAATCGATTCTCTTACCGAATTTGTCAAAACCTACAAGGCAAAGGGACTTGCATGGCTTAAGTGGTCGGAAAACGGCGAGATTTCTTCCTCTTACGCCAAGTTCCTCACGGAAGAGGAAAATGAAGCGATCAAAAACGCAATGTCCGCAAAGCCCGGCGACCTCATTTTTATTGTCGCCGACAAAAACAAGGTCGTTTTCGACTCGCTCGGCGCACTCCGCATCGAGTGTGCAAAGCGACTCGGACTTCTGCACCCGAATCAGTTCAACTTCCTCTGGGTAACGGAGTTCCCGCTTCTTGAGTGGAGCGAGGAGGACGGACGCTTCTACGCAATGCATCATCCCTTCACCTCTCCCATGGACGAAGATATGCAGTATCTCGACTCCGACCCCGGCAGAGTACGCGCAAAAGCATACGACATTGTGCTTAACGGCACTGAGCTCGGCGGAGGTTCCGTCCGTATCCACAGCCAGGATATTCAGTCCAAAATGTTTGATATTCTGGGGCTTACAAAAGAAGAGGCAAACGAAAAATTCGGCTATCTGCTTGAAGCCTTTAAGTACGGCGTGCCCCCGCACGCAGGACTTGCTTTCGGTCTTGACCGACTTGTGACGCTCATTTTAGGGCTTGAGGACATCCGCGACGTTATCGCCTTTCCGAAGGTTCAGAACGCAAGCGAGCTTATGTCGGGCGCTCCCGGTCCTGCTGACCCGAAGGGGCTTGACGAGCTTAGCATTAAGGTCACAAAGACCGAATAAGCCGTTACGCGGAAAAATTATATGGGCTTTTAAAAAATCATCTTAATCTATATTAAAACTCGGCGCGGGAGCAAAAGCTCCCGCGCCGAGTTTGTTTTCTTAAAGCTTTAGAACACACGATTTTTAAGTAACGTCACAGCTTTCCGCCGATATGGGTATCGATAAAGTAAAATTTTCGCCCGCCTTTTTTAAAAGGCGGCGCCAGCCGAGGCGCGTAGCCTCG
>JBJFAQ010000025.1:0-7984 GCA_051887995.1 Eubacteriales bacterium | reverse complement strand
CGCTCCGAATCAATTATCAGGGTCAGGAAATTGACCTGAGCCATTCCAATATTGTTTTTTCCGTCGACAAGGAGGTTGAAACAGCGTGCGTCGAGCATAAATACTCCGTCGGCAACGCAGTTGCTTCCGGATATTATAAGCATTTTTCTTCCCGAGCCTTCTGTTCCGCCCGTTCTTATGTCATATTCATAAATATTTTCAAACGGATCGACAATAGCGCCGCGTCCGAGCACCTTGCAGTTGTCTGCCTTTACCGTTACCCGCGCGTTGAGAACAGAACCGGGCGCGATATAGAGAATCGTATTCGGCTCCGTGATATCGAGCAGACCGTTCTCCGTCTCATACCAGCCATCTATGTACATTACGTTCGGGTCATTTTTATCCGGAATGTCCTCCTCGTTTTCAAGGGGGTCAGCCATAATCGAGATTATGGAATTCTGGTCATCGTCGAGCTGTATTCCGAAATATTCGGGCGTATCAAGATACACCGAAATGATTCCGGTCTTCTCGTTGAAGCTGTGCTTTAAATTTTTTGCGGACGGAAAGACGGTATAACTTGCAAAATCCGTTTTTACCTTGATATCAACCCTGACCTCGCCCTCTCCGAATGCAAAAGCGGCAAAACGGCGGTACATATCCGCTCCGGGGCGTCTTGAAACATTACTTTCGACCGTATGATTGTAGACCGGGAGCTTTTCGGTGCGCTTTCCGAGCGTTACATACACATCGTAATCGTAAATTCGGCGTATCTGCTCGGGAAACTCAGGATATATCACAAGCTGGCGCATCTGTTCAAGCTCCTCGTCCGTAAGATGCGTTTCGGTATATACAACTCCGTCAAGCGCAAGTCCCCCGCCTGAGCCTTCGACAAGCTCTCTCAGCTTATCGACGGCAAGCTCGGCTTCATATTCGTTGCCGACAGCGGCAAATAGCTTTCCGTCCGAGCAGGCAATGCCCCACAAGCCGCTCTCGATAAGCTCGTGCTCCGCGGCAAAAAGAATATTTGCGTCTGAGGCGTTCTCTGTTTTCTCAGCCGAAACTGAAAGTCCGTCTGCAATGATTTTTGCGAGCTCTTCTGCAAGCTCTGTTCCGTATTCTCCGGCATAGACAAGCACGGAATCAAGCCTTGTGCCCCCTATGGAAAACGTCCCCGGCTCTGCCGCGCTGACGCCTCCGGGCACATTATCTGTATCCTCACTGACCTCGGTATATTCCGTATCCCGATATTGATTTTCGGTATCGTCGGTTTCGGCGGCAGGCTTCTTTCCGCAGCCTGCGGAACACAAAAGCAGAACGGTGAGCAGCAAAGCACATAATTTTTTCATAGGATTCTCCTTTTTAATTGCAAAACAAAAAGCCTCATTGCCAAAAGTGCACGGCAATTTGTTATATTGTATCATACGTATTTAGGCAGTGTCAACAATTGTTATAAAAATAACATGTATTTTTTTGTCAGTATACTGTTATAGTATATTTTTCCGCGCGCAGTGAAATACTACTTTCGAAAGAAAGAAAGGAAGGTTTTCAGCATGAATAAAGCACAGATTCTGCGCGTATGTGCAAGAGAAATACTCGATTCGAGAGGAAACCCCACCGTCGAATCGACCGTCCTTTTAAGTGACGGTACGGTAGGCGTCGCAAGTGTTCCGTCAGGAGCGTCAACCGGCATTTTTGAGGCTCACGAGCACCGCGACGGCGACAAAAAGCGCTACGGAGGAAAGGGTGTTCTTGAAGCGGTATGCAACGTGGGAAAGCTGATCTCCCCGGCGCTGTCGGGAATATGCGTCACCGAACAGGCGGAGATTGACGAAACCATGATTGAGCTTGACGGCACACCCGACAAATCAGACCTCGGTGCAAACGCCATGCTATCTGTTTCGCTTGCCGCCGCAAGAGCCGCGGCAAACAGCTTTCATATTCCGATATACCGCTATATCGGCGGTCTTGCCGCGTCAACGCTTCCCGTCCCCATGATGAATATTCTGAACGGCGGGGCGCATGCTTCAAACAACGTTGAAGTGCAAGAATTTATGATTGCGCCGACAGGCGCCGAATCTTTTGCCGAGGCACTGCGCATCGGGAGCGAGATATATCATGTTCTCGGAGAGCTTCTTATAAAGCACGGCTACGGGACTACGGTCGGCGACGAGGGCGGATATGCGCCGAACCTCTCCTGCGACGAGGAAGCGCTTGACCTTATAAGCGAAGCTATCGAAAAATCCGGAAACAGCTCGGAAAACGTCCGCATTGCGCTTGATGCCGCCGCGAGCGAATGGTACACAAGCGACGGAAAATACAATCTGCGCAGCCGCGGCAAAATTATGACATCTGACGAGCTTATCGCATACTGGAAGCGGCTCTCCTCGGAGTATCCCGTTTTTTCGATTGAGGACGGACTTGACCAGGAGGATTACGACGGCTGGAAAAAGCTCACCTCGGAGCTTGGCGGCAAGATAATGCTTGTCGGAGACGACCTTTTTGTCACAAATGAACGCCGTCTCGAAAAAGGAATCTCGGACGAAATCGCAAACACGATTCTTATAAAGCCGAACCAGATAGGTACGCTCAGCGAAACGATGAATGTCGTCTCGCTTGCGGCGAAAAACGGATACAAAACAATACTCTCGCACCGTTCCGGAGAGACAGAGGACACAACGATAGCGGACCTTTCCGTCGCTCTCGGCGCGGGATATATCAAGTCCGGCGCGCCCTGCCGCGGGGAAAGAGTCGCAAAGTACAATAGGCTTCTGCGAATCGAATCCTCGCTCGGTTGCGGCGCAAAATACGGCGGCAAAAGCGCCGCCGCACAAAGAAAACCTGATTTTGCGGCTGTAATTGACTGAAAAACGACGCGCTGCCCTAAGGCAGCGCGTCGTTTTTCGGATTTTATCTTTGATAAACAAAAATTATTCTTCGCTTCCGGTCATTATGTGGCAAAATTCTATGCTTTCCTCGTTGTAATCGGGGAATATCGAGATAAAAGTCTTGCCCCTGTTCATCACAAGCTCATTGCCGTCCGCCCCGTAATATACGGTGGGACTGTCCTCGTCCGGCTTGCTCCATGTGATTTTCTCATACTTTCCGCCATAGAGATAGTATCCTTCGCCGGAGGTATTCTCGGTTGTTATGTCAAGATGTCCCTTCGAATCCCCTGTCGCCTTTGCCGGGCAAAGAAGAACAAGAATGTTTGTAAAGTCTATCTGCTTTCCGGTCGTACCGTCTATATGCGGCACATCCTCAAACTGGAAGCGGTAATATGTGCCGGAAATCTCGTCATATGAGAAGCACGCGGTCTGATACTTTGAATACGGCAGCCACAGGCAGGTAGCATCGCCGCCTGACGGCAGCCTGTCCGTTCCGTACTCGACAAATAAGAAAGCGTCCTTTCCGGCAAGCTCCTCCGAAATTTCGGTTCTGTACTTTTTATACGCTATTCCCGCGGCTATCTTCTCGCCCGTCGTCATGAGAGTGTGCTCATAGCTCATGGTCTTAAGGCGCTCCGGGTCACGGTAAAACATGTCGGGAATGTACATGTTGACTCCGTCAAGATTGTCGATTCCGCGCTGTTTTATTTCAAGATACGCCTGGTCGCTTCCGCCCGCGTGAACATATATCGCGTCATAGTTTTGCGCAAGGTCGAGATAGTAGTGGCGCGAGGAACGGACAGAGCCGATGACGCCGATGTTCTCGTAATCATATGTAACCACCATAAGGCGGGTGATACCGCCCTCGACAAGGCACTCGTACATAATGTCGCAGTCCGAAATTCCCTCCTGAGGCAGAGCGCTCCAGAGATTGTTTATCATGACGGCAACCGGTCTTTCATTTGAAAAGTCCCGTCTTGCGGAAAGTCCCGTAAGGGGATTCAGGTATTCCGGAACGACTATGACAGGGGCTGTTTCCGGAGATGTATCGTCTGTTTGCGGAAGCGTTTCTTCCGACGTATCGCTCTCAATGCCGGACGTCTGCTCGCTCTCGCCCCCGCAGGCGCAGAGCAAAGAAAAGCAAAATATCAAAAGAACGGCTGAAAACCAGATTTTTATTGTTTTTCTCATTTTATTCCTCATTTATTTGCCATTTCAAGCCATACAAGCCCGATGCCGAACGCATCGTAAAGCCCGTTTTTATCACCCTGTTTGATTATTTTGGAGGGATTTTCCGAATCGACTATCTGAATAAATATTTTATCCGGTATTTCAATCTCCCCGACCTTCTTATATGACATTATCTCCAAAATCAGAATACATTTATCCGTCTTATCGCCGTAGCAGATTGTATCGCCTTCTCTTACAAGCGGCTTTCCCTTATACTCAAGGTACTTTCCCGTAACCTTTTTTGCATCAGCCATAATATGTCCTCCTGTTTTATTATTTTTTCTTCGTTTATTGTACCATACTATTGTCCGTAAGTCAACGGAATTTTGTAAACTTGTAAAATCATTCCTCGACAAAAGGCGTGCCGCGCGCAAAAAAACCGGCATCCTTCGGCAAAGGCAGACACATGCCGAAAAGTGAATCGGCGCGAAAGTCCATGTCGCACATCGCGGTTATATCCTCCCGTTTTTCGGCGCGGGAGGCAGATATAAGCGCCGAAAGCTCAGACTGACGGCTTATAACGGGAAGTCCGCCTCCTCTCTTTATCTCCGCAAGCGCTTCCCTTCCGCGGGAGTTTGCCGCAAGCAGACGCACGTATTCCGGTGCTTTTCGTCTGTCGTCTCTGGTTATGCGCAGCACAGAGGCTAAAAGTGTTCTCCTCAGCCTTGAATCGGTATATTTTTTTGTCGGGAGCGACGCAAAAAAGTCATCGGCACAGCATGATGAGCGCGCAGCCGAGACAATGTACGCCGCAAGCCCTCCGTCCGCGCCGTCAAAGCGCGAAATTTCCGCCGCGTCCGCAAGGCGGGCAAAAGAAAACAAAATATTCCGGTATTTTTTCATATCGGTGGGAAAAAGTCCTTGTTTTGCGCCGTCCGTGAGCGCCTTAAATGACTTTTCGGGCATGAAACGCGCGATTTCATCGGTTTTTCCGTCATATATGAGTGCGCGCAGGGCTGTGGAGGAGGCAAAAGCCTCACCCGGCGAAACTTTTTCCGACAAATAGCTTCCGCACCGCTTTATCGTGCGCGGAACAAGCGCGCTTCCGCATCGGCGAAGCGCTTTCAGATATTCAACGGCAAGAATGTCGTTCGGACGGCAAAGCGACTCCTCTTTTCCGTATATTTTGTCATATGCTTCGCTCTGTGCCTCGGCAAAGCCCGTGTTTTTGCGGTGAAGCTCCGCCGCACATTCCGCAAATTCGGACGTCATTTGTCTTTCCGCAATTTCAGAGAGCTTTTCCGTATTTCCGCACTCGCTCCCGAACCACAGCTCGCCGGAAATGCCCAGCGCCTTTGCCGTCATCACTCCGCCGAGCGCAAAAAACTCCGCGCTTCCGCAGGCATACCGGAGGGGAAGTTCAAGCACCAGGTCCGCGCCTCCGAGGCACGCCGCTTTTGCGCGTGTGTATGCGTCCGATGCCGCAGGCTCGCCTCTTTGCACAAAGTTGCCGCTCATAATGCAAACCACACGTTCGCACCCGTCCCGTCTCGCTTCCGATATCAGGCGCGCATGTCCCGAATGAAAGGGATTATATTCGCATATGATTATCGCAGTTCTCATAATAAATCTTCGCTTTCCTATTGAAATCAGCGGGAAAATGTTGTATAATATTACCGTAATTTACATTATACAACATTTTAGGAGGTTTTTCAATGAAAATTCTCGTAATCAACGCCGGGAGCAGTTCTCTCAAATATCAGCTCTTTGATATGGAGAACGAATCCGTACTTGCCAAGGGCAACTGCGAGAGAATCGGAATCGACGGTGCAATAAAGCACAAGCAGCTTGTCAAGGGCATCGAATACAGCGCGGAAATTGAGATGAAGGACCATGCTGCTGCCATGGCCGTTGTTGTCTCAGCACTCACAGACCCGGAGCACGGCTGCATCAGCGACATGAATGAGATAAGCGCTATCGGACACCGCGTTGTCCACGGCGGTCCTTACTTCTCCGAGTCTATTGTCGTCACCGATGAGGTGATAAATACACTCCGCCAGTGCTATGACTTTGCTCCTCTCCACACAAACGCACATCTTATGGGCATCAGCGGTTGCAGCGAGGCCATGCCCACAAAGCCCCAGGTACTCGTTTTTGACACCGCATTCCACCAGACAATGCCTCCGGAGGCATATATGTACGGTATTTCCTATGATATGTATGAGAAATATGCCGTCCGCCGCTACGGTGCGCACGGTACTTCTCACCGCTTCGTGTCGGGCGAAATGATAAAGCTTCTTGACAAGCCCGCAGAGGAAACAAAGATAGTCACCTGCCACCTCGGAAACGGCTCGTCCATTTCCGCAGTAAAGGGCGGCAAAGTCATTGATACCTCAATGGGCTTCACTCCCCTTGCAGGAGTTATCATGGGAACGCGCTGCGGCGACATGGACCCCGCTGTTGTTACATATATAATGAACAAGACCGGTTATACTCCCGATGAGATGAGCGAATACATGAACAAAAAGTGCGGCTTCCTCGGAGTCGGAGGTCACGCCGACTGCCGCGACATTGACAGCGCCGCAAAATCCGGAGACAAGAACGCAAGACTCGTTCTCGATATGCTCGCATATCAGGTCACCAAATTCATCGGCTCTTATACCGCCGCAATGGGAGGTCTTGACGCCATCGTATTTACCGCAGGCATTGGAGAGAACACTCCGTCTCTGCGCCAGGACATTGCAAACAGACTTGCTCCTTTCGGAGTAAAGCTCAACCGCGAAGCAAATGCAAAGGCACTACGTCAAAGCAACATAGTAAAGCTCTCCGCCGACGATTCAAGCGTCAAGGTATATCTTATCCCGACAAACGAGGAGCTTGTCATCGCGCGCGACACAGCGGCGCTTGTAAAAGACCTTATCTGACAAATAATTATGAAAATTTCCGGCTTTCCGTTAAGGAGAGCCGGATTTTTTGATTTTAGCGCCGAAAAATCACCTGACTCCTCTTTTTCTGTATTTTTCGGGAGAGGCTCCGTAATACTTTCTGAAAGCACGGCTGAAATACAGAGGGTCAGCATACCCTGCAGAGGCGGCAATGTCTCCGACAGGCGCGTCGGACAAAAGAAGCATCTCAGCCGCCTTCGTCATGCGAAGCGACGTCTGATAACTGTATGGGGATTTACCCGTTATTTCTTTGAACAGATGTGAAAATCGGCTTACACTGAGGCAGCACATGGCGGCGTACTGCCCGATATTTGCCTCTGACGAAAAATTCTTCTGAATATAGGCAATGGCAGGCGCGATGCGCTCCGATTCCGCCGACATTCCGTTTTGAAGCTCGTTTCCGAGCGATGCGATAACGGAAAGCATGTCTGCCGAAAGGAGAAGCTCTGCGCACGGACGTTTTATCGCGGCATCAAGCAGCATTTTTTCAAAAAGCCGTACTACGGTTTCTGAAGGCTTGCCCTTCCCCTCGGAAAAATGCACGCAGTCAAGCCCGGCAGACGCGAGCACCTCTCCCGCATTTTTTCCGGAAAAATGCGCCCAATAATAAACCAAGCCGTCATCGTCAGAACAGTAGTCCTGCTCTTCATGCGGCAAATAAAGGAGAAATCCGCCGGGTGAGAGGCGTTTTTTCTCACCGCAAAGCATAAAGTCCATGTTCCCTTTTTCCACATATATTATATGATAATCAAGTCTGCCCATACGGCGCACCGTATACATGCTTCCCTTTCGGTGAACGCCGCAGGAATTAACCTCGAAAAATGCGTCGCTTATACGGTTTGTGGTATCATATATATCGCCGTTATAAATTCTTTTTCCCATATATACCCTCCCGACGATATATATAATACTTCAAAATTCGGTTTATGTCAACAGCTGTTTTGTCCATATAAACAGCAGCATGCCCCATTCAAAGCCAATTCAAAACATGCTATACTCACCTTG
>JBJFAQ010000024.1:0-8001 GCA_051887995.1 Eubacteriales bacterium | reverse complement strand
TACCGCGGCAGGATTTTCAAGCACATCTATGCCGCCGACAGTCGCTTTCCCCGCAGTAGGCTTTAATAATGTGGAAATGATGCGGAGAAGGGTTGTTTTTCCGCATCCGTTTCCGCCGATAAGGGCTACCGTCGAGCCGCTCGGAATTTCAAAATTTATATTGTCGAGTGCGGTGAAGCTGCCGAATTTTTTTGTTACATTGTTGAATGTTATCATAATAAAATCCTTTATAAAAGAGTGTACTCGGCAATGGTTGGCTAAAGAATAAAAGCCTTATTAAAAATTAAAGACTTTTTCTATTAGAAAAACCAGAAAAATTTTTTGGTCACACACGCGCCAAGTGCCCAAATTGCAGCGGCACAAAGAATCCAAGCCATAGTGAAATCCTCCTTTTTTAAAAATAGTGTCAATATTTAATGTTCATTTTTAACGGAAGAAACGCCCTAAAATTAACCAAGTTACGAAAAGGAACTTAAGTATAAATGTCATATCTAAGCCCTCCTTTAAAAATTCAGAGTGAATACGTTATAAGTAAAAAAAGGGTAATCTGACTGGAAAAATAAATTTTCCAAGCAGTTTTTGCCGAGTACAATAACATTTTAATACAAATATTTACTAAAGTCAATAGAAATTAATAAAAATATTTACTAAAATTTTAGGAACAATATTTACTATGGTAAACTATCGAAAAAAAGGATGGGAGCGTATGGAGTATTCATATCTGAAAAGACTTCGGGACCTAAGGGAAGACAACGACAAGACGCAGCAGGAGATTGCGGATGTTTTAGGCACGTCGCAGACGATGTACGCAAGGTACGAGCGTGGGGCAAACGAGCTTCCGATACATCATCTGATAACCCTTTGCAATTTCTACAAGGTCTCGGCTGACTATATTCTCGGAATTGATACAAGCGAAAATAAATAAGACTGTCTCAGCGCAAACGCACAATTTGAGACAGTCTTTTTTATATGATAGAAAACGCAACTCTCAGTTTTTCTGCTTTCAGGTCTAAAAGAGCTTATCCTCACATATGATAAAAGCGAAAAGATTTCTTATATCGGGAGGAAAAGCTATGGCGGAATATTCTATTTATAAAGACATCGCCGAAAGGACCGGAGGGGACATATATATCGGCGTTGTCGGACCTGTGAGAACGGGGAAATCGACTTTTATCGGGCGCTTTATGGATTCGGTTGTACTGCCGAACATTGAAAGCGAAGCGGAAAGAACGCGCGCAAGAGACGAAATGCCGCAGAGCGCGAGCGGCAAGACCGTTATGACGACCGAGCCGAAATTCGTGCCGGACGAGGCGGTTACGATAAATGTGCGTGAGGGTGCTTCGCTTAGAGTAAAAATGATAGACTGCGTCGGGTACATAGTTCCGGAGGCGATAGGGCACATAGAGGACGGAAAGCCGCGGATGATAAAAACGCCGTGGTCTGACGAGGCTATGCCGTTTACGGAAGCGGCGGAAATCGGAACTCAGAAGGTTATCCGGGAGCATTCTACCATCGGAATGGTCGTGACAACTGACGGTACGATAGGAGAGATACCGAGGGAGAGCTATGTCGCGTCCGAGGAGCGCGTTGTGCGGGAGCTGAAGGAAATCGGAAAGCCGTTTGCCATTATACTCAACTCTGCCGAGCCTTCATCGGAGAACGCTACGCATCTCGCATACGAGATGGAAGAAAAGTACGGAGTGCCGGTTGCGCTTGTAAACTGCCTGACGCTTGATGCAACGGATATTCAGCATATACTTGAGCTTGTTTTGCACGAGTTCCCGGTGACGCAGGTGCATATTTCGCTGCCTCACTGGCTTCTTACGCTTGATTCCGACCATCCGGTGCGCACTGCCATATTTGACGCCGTATCCGACTGCGCTGCGGGTGTGACGCACAGCGGAGATATAAACGATGCATTCTCGTCCCTGTCCGAGTGCGAGTATATTGAGAGCGTCGGAAACATTACGGTAAATTACGGAGACGGAAGTGCCGAGGTCGCTCTTGCTCTGCCGGAGAGCCTTTACTATTCTGTGCTGAGCGAGCTTACCGGCTTTGAAATCGGCGGCGAGGACGATTTGATTGCGCTTATGCGCGATTTGTCGTCCGTAAAGAAAGAGTACGACAAGATTTCGGAGGCTCTGCACGACGTCTCGGAAAAGGGGTACGGCATCGTTATGCCGGACGTTGAGGATCTGCGGCTCGAGGAACCGGAAATAGTCAAGCAGGCGGGCGGCTACGGCGTGCGGCTTCGCGCCGCCGCGCAGTCGATACACATGATTCGAGCCAATATAGAAACCGAAATAAACCCCATTGTCGGAACGGAACAGCAGTCAGAGGAGCTGATACGCTATATGCTCCGCGAATTTGAGGAAGATCCGAAGGCAATCTGGGAATCCAATATGTTCGGAAAGAGCCTTTACGAGCTTGTAAACGAGGGACTGCACAGCAAGCTCGAACATATGCCGGACGATGCCCGCATGAAGCTCTCCGGAACGCTTGAGAGAATAATAAACGAAGGCAGCGGAGGACTTATCTGCATAATCCTGTAAAAAATAAAACGCCACGGCGTCCGCAAGGGGATATGCTCTCAAAAAAGTATCTGACTTTTTTGGCATATCGCACAGGATGCCGTGGCGTTTCTCTTTATGAATGTTCTTTTACATGGCGCTTTATCGCCTCAAACGACTCGTCGCTTATGTCGTGTTCCATTTTGCAGGCGTCGGCAGCCGCCGTTTCTTCGTTAACTCCGAGTTTTGTGAGAAACAGGGTAAGCAGGGTATGACGCTCGTATATTTTTTTTGCGATCTCATATCCGTCTTTTGTAAGGGAGATAAACCCGTCCGCGCTTACCGTGATAAATCCGCCGGATTTTAAAAGACCTACCGCGCGGCTGACACTGGGCTTCGAGAAGCCCATATAGTCTCCGACGTCAACCGAGCGCACGCCGCCTTTTTTCTCGGTCAGTATCAGAATTGTTTCGAGGTACATTTCTCCGGATTCCTGAAGGTGCATGAGAATACCTCCTTCCTTTTTTATAAAATCATATCACTCAAATTTGAATTTTTCAAGAGCAAACGGAAAAATAAATATGTGCATGGGCGTAAAGGAAGAAATCAGAGGGGAATTTGAGGCAAAATGTTGACTTTCGAGGCAGTATTTGCTAAAATATATATAATTATCATGCGCGTTTTGCGCTTAATCTATCACCGGAAGGCACAGGTTCGATAAATGAAAGTTGTACTGCAGAATCTGACAAAAAAATACCCGAGCAAAAATAAAAAAAGCCGTGCAGACGTCGTCGCGGTGAACAATTTTACGTTTGAAATCCCGGACGGAAAGCTCGTGGGACTGCTCGGTCCCTCGGGGTGCGGCAAAAGCACCACTTTGAATCTTATTTCCGGGCTTGAAAAGCCGACGGAGGGGAAAATTTTTTTCGGAGAGGACGATGTTACGTCGCTTCCGCCGGAGCACCGCGGAGTTGGGCTGGTTTTCCAGAACTATGCGCTTTACCCGCACATGACGGTAAGGGAGAACATCATGTTTCCGCTCGGAAATCTGAAGGGCAGGGACAAGCTCTCAAAGGAAGAAATGCAGGAGAGAACGGAAAAAGCGGCAAGGCTTGTTCAGATTGACGCTCTTATGGAGCGAAAGCCGGGCGAGCTTTCGGGAGGTCAGCAGCAGCGCGTCGCTATCGCACGCGCGCTTGTAAAATCGCCCCGCGTGTTGCTTCTTGACGAGCCGCTTTCAAATCTTGATGCACGCCTGAGACTTCAGACGCGCGAGGAGATACGGAGAATACAGAGGGAGACAGGGGTGACGACTGTTTTTGTCACGCATGACCAGGAGGAAGCGATGAGCATTTCGGACCTTATCGTGGTCATGAAGGACGGCGTTGTCATGCAGACCGGAAAACCGCAGAATGTGTATGACGACCCTGCCAATCTGTTTGTCGCCAAATTTCTCGGCACTCCCCCTATCAATGTTTTTGACGGACGAGCCGAGAACGGCATGCTCTATATAGGAGGCGACGCCGTCATGGAGCTTGAGGGCATTCCCGACCGTGCTCTTACTGTCGGCATAAGACCTGAGGGACTTGTTCCGGACGAGGACGGAGGACTTTGCTGCCGTCTTTTGCGCATCGAGGTCATGGGACGCGACACGAGCGTCATAGGCGAGCACGAAGCGTTCTGCGGAGGCACACTGCGCGCAATCGTAAGCTCGGACGCCACATTAGACGCGTCGGTGGAAAATATACGCTTTTCACTGAAGAAAGGCAAGGTATTTCTGTTTGACGCAGAGACGGGAGAAAGGATTTATTTCGGGAACTGACGATATGAAAAACACGAAACTCAAAGCATGGCTCTATCTTCTGCCGGCGGCGCTCTTTCTTCTTGTGTTTATGGTATATCCCCTTATAGATGTTTTTGTATACTCGTTTGAGGAGGGGTATAATTCCGCGTCTCAGACATTTTCGGGAGTGGGACTTTACAATTATTCCTATGTTCTGCGCGATCCGTACTTTATACAGGCGCTGAGGAACACATTTATTCTTGTGATTGTTACCGTGCCGCTCTCAACGGGAATAGCACTGCTCATCTCCTTAGGTCTCAGTTCCATAAAGCGGCTTCGTGAGCTGTTCCAGACGGTGTATTTTCTGCCGTATGTAACGAATACTCTTGCCGTCGGGCTTGTTTTTATGATTCTTTTCAAGAAAACTCCGTATACGGACGGGCTTGTGAATCTTATGCTCTCGCTTTTCGGCGCGGGACCTGTCGATTTCATCGACGGACCGTACTGGGCAAAAATGTTTGTGCTCTGCTTTTATACCATATGGGTGGTTATGCCGTTCAAAATACTTATCCTGACAAGCGCTCTCGCGTCCGTAAACCGCGAATATTACAGTGCCGCGCAGATAGACGGAACTCCGCGTATGCGCGTGTTCTTCCGCATAACGCTTCCGATGATATCTCCGATGCTTTTCTATCTTGTTATAACGGGCTTTATCGGCGCGTTCAAGGCGTACAGCGACGCTGTTGCGCTTTTCGGCACAAATCTTAACGCCGCGGGAATGAATACCATCGTCGGATACATATACGATATGCTGTACGGTGACAGCGGAGGGTATCCTTCGTATGCGTCGGCGGCGGCTCTCATTCTGTTTGCCATAGTGCTGACAGTCACATGCATTAACCTTATCGTGCGCAAAAGGCACGTCGAAGGCTGAGGTGCGCCATGGAAAGAAACATAGATTACGCAAGGCTTGAGAAGTCTGCCTCAAAAAGAAAAAAGGCGCTTTCCGCCGTCATTTTCGTTCTGCTCGCCATATGGGCGCTTATCGTGCTTTTCCCGTTTTACTGGATGCTGCTCACCTCCGTAAAAGGCTACGGCGAATACAATTCCGAGTATATACCGAAGCTGTTTACGCTCTCACCTACCTTTTCAAACTATAAAGAGGCTTTCAGCGCCGTTCCGCTCGGAAGGTATTTCTTAAACACGGTCATTTTCACCCTTGCCACAACATTTCTTATGCTCGCGGTCACAGTGCTTGCAGCTTTTGCCTTTGCAAGGCTCGATTTCAGGGGAAAAGACCTTGTGTTTACCTTTTTGCTCTCTCTTATGATGATACCTACCGAGCTTGTTATCATCACAAATTTTCATACGATAACAAACCTCGGCATGAGAAATACATTTTCGGGACTTATACTTCCGTCGGTAACATCGGTGTTTTATATATATCTGCTGAAGGAAAATTTTGAGCAGGTGCCGAACGAGCTTTACCGCGCCGCAAAAGTTGACGGAACGAGCGACCTCAAATATCTCTTCCGCGTCATGATACCGATATGCAGACCTACCATTGTGACAATAACGATACTTAAAGTCATTGAGTGCTGGAACTCCTACGTATGGCCACGCCTTATCACGGACGATGCAAACTATTTCCTCGTTTCAAACGGAATACAGGAAATACGGGAAAACGGCTTCGGCAGAGAGAATATTCCTGCAATGATGGCGGCGGTGGTTGTTATATCTGTGCCGCTTATTGTGCTTTTCCTCATTTTCAGAAAGAAGATAATGGAGGGCGTTTCGAGAGGGGGTACAAAGGGGTGAAAAAGACCGTTTTTGCGAAGGTTTTCGCCGCTTTGCTCGCTTTGATTACGGTTTCGATGTCACTTTCGGGCTGTCACGGAAAGCGGAAAACGACTTCTTTCGTTATTCCGGAGAGCTTTGATACCGAGAAAGAGTATAACATCACATTTTGGGCAAAGAACGACACAAACAAGACACAGACGGCGATATATGAGAAAGCCATTCGGGATTTTGAGACGCTGTATCCGAATATTACCGTTAATATGAGACTTTATACCGACTACGGCAAGATATATAACGATGTAATAACAAATATCGCCACCGGAACGACGCCCGACGTCTGCATTACGTACCCGGACCATATAGCGACATATCTGACGGGAGAAAATACCGTTGTCGCGCTCGATGAGCTTATGCAGGATGAAAAATACGGCCTCGGCGGAAGCGAGCTGCGCTTTGATTCTCCGTCAAAGGAAGAGATAATTCCACAGTTTCTTGCCGAATGTAAGCTCGGAGAAAGCTACTTTGCGCTTCCGTTCATGCGCTCGACAGAGGTATGCTATGTCAACAAAGATTATGTCGAGGCGCTCGGATATACGCTTCCCGAGGTGCTGACATGGGACTTTGTCTTTGAGGTTTCCGAAAAGGCGACAGAGAAGGACGCGGACGGCAACTATATTCTGAACGGTCAGAAGGTCATGATACCGTTTATCTATAAATCAACGGATAACATGATGATACAGATGCTGTTCCAGAAGGGCGCGGATTATCTCGGCGATGACGGCGAGATTGGGATTTTCGGGGACACAACGCGCGAAATTCTGTATACCGTGGCGGAGCACGCGGAAAGCGGCGCGTTTTCGACTTTCAAAATTTCAAGCTATCCCGCGAATTTCCTGAACGCAGGGCAGTGTGTTTTTGCCGTTGACTCAACGGCGGGCGCGACATGGATGGGAACAGACGCCCCGCTCTCTGACATAAGCGAGGACAAAATCGTTGAGTTTGAGACCGCGGTTATGCCTGTTCCGCAGTTCGACACCGAAAACATGAAAATGATATCTCAGGGACCGTCGGTGTGCGTGTTCAATAATCAAGACCCCGGCAGAGTGCTCGCCTCATGGATTTTTGCGCAGTACCTGCTTACAAACGACGTTCAGATTGCATATTCCGAGACGGAGGGCTATGTGCCCGTGACATCAAAGGCAAGGGAAACGGCGGATTACAAGGATTATCTTTCGCGTTCGGGTGAGGATAACCAAACACATTATAAAGTAAAGATTGACGCGGCAAAACTGCTTCTTTGGCACAGCGAGGACACCTTTATAACTCCTGTCATGAACGGCTCGGCGTCTCTGCGCGACGCTTCGGGAATGCTCATTGAGAACGTCGCAAAGGCGGCAAGACGCAAGGTTACGGTGGACGACGAGTACCTTGACGGAATGTTTGATGAGGTTTTTTCGCTCTATCGGCTTGATTCCATAGGAGAAGTGCCCGGGACGGAAAAAAATGTGTCGGGTCAGCTTCCGGCAGAATCCGCAGCGCTTCTTATCGGTCTCAGCACGGCGTGGATTTTTATAATTATTTTCTTTATTTTGGGAGCAGTACGAGAGAAAAAGAGATAAAATTTGGCAAAGAATATTGACTATTCAGATTTTTTTGCTATAATAGTTATTGTGCCAAAGCACAAAAAGGAGATATGAGAAAATGAAAAAGATTTTAGCGATAGTTTTGGCTGTTTTGATGGTTGCTTTCGCGGTAAGCTGCGGAAAGACCGAAAACGACACGCCGGATACATCTGCCGTATCGGGAAGCGACACAAGTGCGGTTAATGATACCGACACAAGCGCCGATGTCGCAGACGACGCCGCCCGCGACCAGGGCGAGGCCGACCAGGATCGCGCCGGACCCGGC
>JBJFAQ010000023.1:0-1833 GCA_051887995.1 Eubacteriales bacterium | reverse complement strand
CTCGATGGTAAGAAGGGCGTTGCTCAGAAGATAGTTTACGACGCGTTCAAAATGATTGAAGAAAAATCCGGACAAAACGGTCTTGAAGTATTCACTCAGGCTCTTGAGAACGTAATGCCTGTATTAGAGGTAAAGGCTCGCCGTGTCGGCGGCTCCAACTACCAGGTACCTATGGAAGTAAGAGCTGAAAGACGTCAGACGCTCGGTCTTCGTTGGATAACAACCTACGCAAGAAACCGCGGTGAAAAGACGATGGCTGAAAGACTCGCAGGCGAAATACTCGATGCTAAAAACAGCATGGGCGGAGCCTACAAAAAGAAGGAAGAAACTCACAGAATGGCAGAAGCAAACAAGGCTTTTGCACATTACAGATATTGATAGCCGTCCTATCAACGAAAGGAAAAAACACAGATGCCAAGAGAATATTCACTTGAAAACACCCGTAATATCGGTATAATGGCGCACATAGACGCCGGAAAGACCACCACTACGGAGCGTATTCTGTTTTACACCGGTAAAACACATAAAATAGGTGAAGTTCACGAGGGTGCTGCAACGATGGACTGGATGGAGCAGGAGCAGGAAAGAGGTATAACGATCACCTCCGCCGCTACCACTTGCTTCTGGGCAGGCTCAGCAAAGCAGTTCCCGACGACCCGTATCAACATAATAGATACCCCCGGTCACGTTGACTTTACCGTAGAGGTTGAACGTTCGCTCAGAGTTCTTGACGGATCTGTTACCGTTTTCTGTGCCAAGGGCGGCGTAGAGCCTCAGTCTGAAACCGTTTGGCGTCAGGCTGACGAATACGGCGTACCGCGTATGGCTTACGTTAACAAGATGGACATCATGGGTGCCGACTTTTACAGAGTCGTCAGGATGATGAAGGAAAGACTCCATGCTAACGCAGTACCGATTCAGTTGCCGATAGGCGCTGAAGATTCATTCAAAGGTATCATAGATCTGTTCAATATGGAAGCCGACGTTTATTACGACGATCTCGGAAAGGATATGCGTGTTGAACCCATTCCTGCCGATATGGCCGCAAAAGCAGAGGAGTACAGAGCAAATCTTGTTGAGGCAATAGCCGAAACGGATGACGATCTTATGATGAAATACCTTGAGGGAGAGGAACTTACCGTTCCCGAACTCAAAACCGCACTTCGTAAGGCGGTAATAGCAAACAAGATAGTTCCCGTAACCTGCGGAACTTCATACAGAAACAAGGGCGTTCAGAAGCTTCTCGACGCAATAGTCGAGTATATGCCCGCTCCGACGGATATCCCCGCTATAAAGGGTGTAAATCCCGAAACGGGTGAAGACGACGTTCGTCATGCAAGCGACGAGGAACCGTTCTCCGCACTTGCATTCAAGATAATGACGGACCCGTTTGTCGGAAAGCTTTGCTTCTTCCGTGTATATTCCGGTACGGTTGATGCGGGTACTACCGTTTACAACTCAAGCAAGGATAAGGAAGAAAGATTCGGACGTATCCTTCAGATGCACGCAAACGAGAGAAAAGATATAGACAAGTGCTACTCCGGAGATATTGCCGCAGTCGTAGGTGTCAAGAACACGACGACGGGCGATACGTTCTGCGATGAGAAGCATCCTATAATACTTGAATCCATGGAATTTCCGGAGCCGGTTATTCGTGTTGCAATAGAGCCGAAGACCAAGGCAGGACAGGAAAAGATGGGCATAGCGCTCTCCAAGCTTGCAGAGGAAGACCCGACGTTCAAGACCTACACCGATGAGGAAACGGGACAGACGATCATCGCCGGAATGGGCGAGCTTCACCTTGAAATTATCGTTGACCGTTTGCTCCGTGAG
>JBJFAQ010000022.1:0-8062 GCA_051887995.1 Eubacteriales bacterium | reverse complement strand
TAATAGCACAAAATTCCGCGCGGGTAATCGTTTTGGTTCCACGGAAGGTATTGTCAGTATATCCGGTAATAACGCCGGAGGTGACAAGCAGCTTTACCATCGCGTTGTGCTTTGTGTCAACATCTTTAAGATTGATGCTGCTCGATGCCGGAAAATCAAAATCGTAAAGGTTGTAGATGGCCTCGACGACCTCATATCTTGTTGCCGCCTGATTCGGCTTGAACGTGCCGTCGGAATAGCCCGCCATATATTTAATGGAAGCAGCGCCCGGCTTTTTGGTAATCTTGCCCGCGGGCTTGACATCTTCATCGGTGCTTCCGCTCTCGGAAGAAACAACAGTCACCTTTCCGACAGCAGAGCTGAAGGAAAGTGTGGAGAAATACTGGTCGCTTGCGTCATCGCACACGGCGGTGACGGCAAAGTCGCCGGCTGTCGCCTTACTGCTTACGGTAAATGTAAACACAAAAAACTCACCGTTTTTGGTTATATTCGCCGGCTGATAAATGATTGCGGTCACATAGTCCGCTTTTGTATAGTTGAATCCCGGGCTGTATATATTGGAAGTAACGCTGAGTCCCCCTATCGCGCTTCCGCCGCTTACGGAAGAGGGGATAAGCTTGGTATTGTCATAATAGAGCTTCAGCGACAATCCCGCAACGCCGGGGTTTCCGGAAACGCTTACCCTGATTGAAACAGTGTCTCCCGGCTTTGCATCGGACACGCTGCTTACCGCAAGTTTTCCGTCACTTGCCGCGAGTCCTGCAACGGTAAAGCAGGATGCCGTCATAATGACAGCAAGAACAAACGCAAGTATTTTGCCAAACGAATAATTTGTTTTCATGAAAACCTCCGGTAAAAGAATCTGGTGTAAATCAGCGGCGCCGATTGCGCCGATGCCATATGCAAGCGGGTACAGGTATACCCTCTTACCGCTTATCTTAGCTTATTATAGCAAGTCAGGTGAAAAAAGTCAATAGATATTTGAAAAAAACGTTCGTAATTTGCTTGTAAAATCGCACTTTCCGCCCACTGATTCGCAACATTTTCGGGCACAAAAAGTTTACTCCGAAAAATAAATTTACAGTTATTTAACATTTTTTCCAGCCTTTCCTATGTAAAAACGAAGGAAAAACGAATAAAAGCGGTTTTAAATGCCAAAAATAGCTACAGCGAAAAAAGCAAAGGAGCAAAAAAATGAATCAAACGCCAATGAAAAACGACCGTAAAATAAACCGTGTTCTTTATGTCGTAACAGTCACGATGCTGCTGGCAATTTCGGTAGTCATCGCGGTTACATCCGTAGCAAGCAGAAAAAAGAAGCAAAACGCTCCGGAAGTAAATCCCCCCGTTTCGCAGACAGAAGAAGTAACTGTGAAAACACCGGAGTCCACAGCGCCGCTCACAACCGACCGCAGAAGCGAAACCGTGTCTCCCGAAACCGAGAAAACGCCTGAAACGTCGCATGAGGCGTCAGACGCCGATCCGACATCAGCCGAGCCTCCGAGATTCATTCTGCCTGTGCTCGGCGTGCTTTCCAAAAATCACGACACCGAAAATCAGGTCTACTCCCAAACGATGAACGACTACCGCGTTCACACCGGAATTGACATCACAACAAACGAAAACGCCCCTGTCTATGCCGCGGCAGACGGTGTTGTATCCCAAATCTGGGACGATCCTCTTATGGGCAAGTGCATTGCCATAAGTCACAGCGGAGATGTTTACACCGTCTATAAGAACCTCTCCGACGAGGCGGTAGCCGGGATCGAGGAGGGCGCGAGCGTGAGCAGCGGTCAGCTTATCGCCGCCGTCGGCAACACTGCCATGGTCGAGATTGCGGAAGAGCCTCATCTTCACTTCGAGATGACCGCCGCCGGTGTTTCGGTCGATCCGCTCGGATATTTTGATGAAAGCGCGCTTGTTTCGCTCACAATCGATGCTTCCTATGAGTCATAACGGAAAAATCCAATTGAAAAAACGCCGTTCGCTTGAAGAACGGCGTTTTTTCTTTCTGCGGAAATTTTTCAAAAAGTGTTGACAAAATCAGATTATTATGATATCATTTTAATATCACAGCAACCCTTAATATACAAAAGTGAGGAAAAAAACATGACAGAAAAAGTAATTACAGGAAAAAAACACGGTATGGCGGTGCTTCTTTTAACGATTCTGCTGCTCTTGTGTGCAGTGGCGGCAATCATTGTAGGCGCTATCGGACTTGAGGGCGAAAACTACGCACTCGGGATTCCGTTTTTCGTCGTTGGAATGGTCGTTCTTTGTCTCGGATGGCTTCCCCTTTGCGGTCTGCGGGTCCTGAAGCCCCAGGAAGCGCTTGTTCTGACGCTGTTCGGAAAATACATAGGAACGCTCAAGGGAGAAGGATTTTATGCCGTAAACCCATTCTGCACTTCAGTCAACCCCGCCGCGAAAACAAAACTCAGTCAAAGTGGAGACGTTGACGGCGGCTCGAAAGGCACAATTGTGCTCGGAGCTGCGGGAGCAGGCACAAGCACTGAGCTTGTAAACAAAAAAATTTCTCTTAAGATAATGACACTGAACAACAACCGCCAGAAAATAAACGACTGTCTCGGAAACCCTGTCGAAATCGGCATTGCCGTCACATGGCGCGTCGTCGACACCGCAAAAGCGGTCTTTGACGTTGACAACTACAAGGAATTTCTCTCTCTGAAGTGCGATTCCGCTCTGCGAAACATCGTGCGCATCTATCCGTACGACGTCGCGCCCGGGGTTGACACCACCGGAGACGGAGTGGCGGACGAGGGTTCGCTTCGCGGCTCAAGCGAGATAGTTGCCGACCGCATACGCGACGAGATACAGTCAAAAGTCGCCGAAGCGGGGCTTGAAATCATCGAAGCACGCATAACATACCTTGCGTACGCTCCGGAAATAGCCGCCGTGATGCTTCAGCGTCAGCAGGCGTCCGCTATCATAGACGCAAGAAAAATGATTGTTGACGGCGCGGTCGGAATGGTTGAAATGGCGCTCGAAAGGCTGAGCGAAGGCGGCATGGTACAGCTTGACGAAGAGAGAAAAGCGGCGATGGTATCAAATCTGCTCGTTGTGCTCTGCGGCAACCACGACGCGCAGCCTGTCGTCAACTCCGGCAGCCTGTACTGATAAAGGGCAAGCATGGCTGAGAAAAAGCAGGTGCCGCTGCGCCTCTCCGAAAGCCTTTATGCCGCCATTGCCGCGTGGGCGGAGGACGACTTTCGTTCCGTAAACGGACAGATAGAATATCTGCTGACAGAGTGTGTAAAGCAGCGCAAAAAGAACGGGAAATACGTCTCCGATGAAATAGACATACCTCCGGAGCTTGATATCTGAAGCATAAAATGCAAAAATTCCCTGAAGTTCTAAATGGAGCTTCAGGGAATTTTTGTTTTTTCGGGGAAAAAATTAAATTATTTATATTCTCGTGTTCTTATGCGAAAGCAAAAACGCGCCTATGCCGAAAAAACGAGGTAAAATTCGGTTTTAAAGCAATTCAAAAGCTGTTTTCATGCCATTGACATAAAAAAGGACCTGCCGCATCGCAAGTCTTTTCTGGGGTGAGAGATGGGACTCGAACCCACGACCTCCAGGGCCACAACCTGGCGCTCTAACCAACTGAGCTACACCCACCATATAAAATTAAATAACGGTACGCCTGCTGGCGTACCCTGGGGGATTCGAACCCACGACCTACTGCTTAGAAGGCAGTTGCTCTATCCAACTGAGCTAAGGGTACATACGCAGGCGGTGGAGCGGGTGATGGGAATCGAACCCACGCGGCCAGCTTGGAAGGCTGGAATTCTACCATTGAACTACACCCGCATATCAAATATATGGCGTTTTTTCAAAACTGCCCTACTATAATATCACATGACTCCCTCTTTGTCAAGAGAAAAATCAAAAAAATATAAACTTTTGATTTTTTGCAGAGCAAAGGCAAAAGCAAACATTTTTTGTCAAAGCGCGCAAAAAGCGCAGAGCAAATCCCTGCGCATTAACCGAAATCAGCCTCCGCTTAAATCCGCGGAAGCTGGTTTCTGCGGTTCGCCGCTATGCGAAACATCAATCAAAAATCTTGCCGAAACTGAAAAGATCTCCTGCGTCAATTTCGTGATCGCCGCCGCTTGCTGTAATTACATTTTCAACATCAAGAGCCACGATATCCATCTTGGGAGCAATGTACTTTTTCATTTTCCATATTCTCCTTTACCAAATTAACAGATTACACTGACATACACAAACTATTAACTCATGACAGTGACCACATCATATCATCGTTTGTATTGTATCACACAAAAAAACGTTTGTCAACTATATTTTCATAATTTTTTTACAAAGTTTGAAAATTTTTTCTCTCACCGAAGTCTTTGTGTAAAAAAGCACAAAAGGCGGCTCCCCCCTGAGAGAGCCGCCTTTGCACTCTCGATGCGTGCTTTGACTGCACTGCGCTTAAACTTTTCTGAAATAAGGAAGTCTCTCAAGCGGTGCGGGAACCTCGACTGTCCTGCCGCCGTGATAAACCGTGCCGTCGTTCTGTTCTTCCCAGTCGCCCTCGGGCAGGTATACCTTTTTGACTGTCTCTCCCTTATTTATTACAGGTGCGACAAGTATGTTTTCGCCGAGCATAAACTGGCTGTTTACCTTTTCATAGCCGTGACTAGGGAACTGATATTCCATTGTGCGGATAATAGGCTCGCCCGTTTTTTCGGTCTCGGTAAGTATCGCTTCGATTTCGGGGTACATACGCTCATGCAGACGTGCCATTTCAAGGCAAACCTTCTGCCCGTTCTCGGAGAGGTATCTCCAGGGCAGAGACGAAAACTGCATCATCGGGAAGAGCGCGGAACACTCAGCCATGCGCAGGAAGAGCTCTTCATCATGTCCTCCGTATACAAACGCGGTCCACTCGCCGCCGCCAACCATGTCGGGGCAGATAAAGGGACAACCGATAAGTCCGCAGAAGCAACCGTGAGGAATAAGGCAGTCAATGCCGTTGCCCTTCCATGCATGATGCTTGTCAAACAGACGCTGTATAACGGGTTTTCCGCCCTGCTTCCAGGTGTCCTTGAACTCGTGGAATTTGTAGCCCGAGCCAAAGTCTACCCATGCCTTGTTTATATCCGTCACGCTTACGCCGTCAAGGAACTCTCTGCCGTTGATAAAATTGCCCGGGAGGTTCGTTCCGCCGTCAAATTTGAAGCCGTCGAAGCCGTAATCTTTCATCAGATGGTCGAGCTGAGCCGCCATATGTGCCCTGTCGTCCGGAAGCATAAAGTTATAGCTTGCACAGCAGCCTCCCCACCAGTTCTGGAGGGAAACCTCGCCGTCCTTGTTGCGGATAAGGTGATTCAGATTGCGCGAGCCGGCAATATTTTCCGAGGAGCGCGATGAATAAAGTTCAAGGAAGGTATCTCCCTCGGGGCACACGAAAGGCGTAACCCAGATAAGCACCGTAAAGCCGAGCGAATGAAGCTCATCCACCATTGCCTTCGGGTCCTTTATAAGGTCATGGTTGAACTCCCAGACCCCCTGACGAATCTGCCAACCGTCGTCTATCATAAGTATTCCGGGATTGTAGCCGTGATCTATTATCTCATGCGCGTATTTCAGAATTTTATCCTGACTCTGATCCTTGATAAGCTCCATCCAGGTATTAAACTGGGGGTGCTCATAGAATTCACGGGGAGTATGTATGCCCGCCTTAAAGGGAAAATGCGCCTTCATTGCGGCAAGATATGCTTCGCGCAGGGTGCTTCCCGCCTCCTCAAGTACAACGGGGTAGTCGGATTTGATACTTACGTGTCCTTTGTCAAACGTAATCGTATAAGGCTCTTCGCTCCAGATATATCTGCCCTTGCTTGATATAAAGAGCGGGGACGACTGGGTGCGTCTGTCACAGAGCAGGTCTGCGGTGTATACCCAAGTGTCGTCAATAGGCATTCTTTCGGCGTCCTTGATGAGTCCGCCCCACCAGTATTCGTCCTTAAGAAGCTGAAATTCCATTTTTTATGTTCCTCCGGTCAGAATAAAATAAATTTTCTCCATTATAAAGCATAAAGGCGCAAAAGTCAAGGAAAACTTGCCAAAATCAAGAATTTGTGATATGCTGTTGTAAGGATATGGACGGGAGGCGCTCGTATGAATATATTGTATGAAAACAAAAACGTTTTGGTATGCGTAAAGCCGGCGGGACTGCTCTCCGAGGGTGGAGACAGCGAGAGCGTCGTTTCTCTTGTCTCGGAGTATCTTTCATCAAAAGGAAGGGATTACGCATCGCCGCTTCACCGTCTTGACCGAAATGTCGGAGGAGTTATGGCGTTCGCCGCCGATAAAAAAGCGTCGGGACGGCTTTCCGCGGCGCTCGCAGACAAAAATCAGTGCATAAAAGAGTACCTCGCCGTTGTTTCAGGCGTTCCGGAAAAGGCAGAGGGAGTTTTTGAGGACTTTCTTTTCAAGGACAGTGCGGTGGGAAAGGTATTTGTCGTCAAAAGCGAACGCAGGGGCGCGCGCCGTGCGTCGCTTTCATATCGAGTTCTCGGAAGCGCCGAGGGAAAAAAAGGAACGCTTTCTCTCGTCCTGATAAGACTTCAGACCGGAAGAACGCATCAGATCCGCGTGCAGTTTTCATCGCGCGGCATGCCCGTCGTCGGCGACGGAAAATACGGTAGCCGCGAGAAATGCTCCGGCGGAATCGCCCTTTTCTCTCACAGGCTTGCGCTGGACCTGCCCGGAATTGCGTCCTTTGACGTTTCGGCACTTCCGGACGGCAGTATCTATCCGTTTTCGCTTTTCGAGCTGCCTCAAGGCGAAAGCAAAAGCGTAAAGAAGCCTTAAAAAGCATCAAGATTCCGCCACTTGCGCATTACGTGCGCGCAAAAAACGTTGATTTTACGCGGAAAAGAGCGCTTCGCGCGGCTTTTTGTCGTTTTGGGCGCCGCGCCGTTCTTTTTACAAATCCCGTCGCATAAACGGCGTTCCGCGCCTCATCACGCAGGTATGCAGGAGGCGCCGTTTTGTGAATTTTACACAAACTTTTCCGGAATGGGAGGAAAAAGTCATTTTACCGCTTGTCTGTGGAAAACTCTGTGGAAACTGTGTAAAACTTTATGAAACAAGCTCTTTTTTTCAGCCGCCCTGTGGAAAAATGCTGATTTTTTTGTCAAGCCTTTTTTTAATTTTTCTAAAATTTCGTCGGATTTGCCAAAATTTTAAAATTTCCCCGCTTTTCCCGGCAAATAAACCGCTTTTTTGCGGCTTTTTCCCGCCATGTCTGCCGCCCTCTTGATTTTTCCGCGCCGTTGTGCTATCATATATCCTGATATGCGAGGTGTATTCTGATGAAAAACGAAACATACAAGCTCTATTCGAGCCTTCCCATATACAGCCGCCATAAAACCTGGGCGGAAATCGACCTTGAAGCGCTAAGACACAATTACAATCTGCTGAAAACCCATGTAAACAGCGGAAGCGGCAAAAACATACGGATAATCTGCATTATGAAAGCCGACTCCTACGGTCACGGTGCGGACACCTGCGCCCGCGCACTGCTTGAGGAGGGCTGCGATTTCTTCGCTGTTTCCTGCATTGAAGAGGCGGTGGCACTGCGAAAGGTATGCATTGAGCTCGGCAGGCATGCCGATATTCTGATTCTCGGCTACACGATTCCCTCCTCGGCAGGCACTCTCGCCGCAAGCAACATAATTCAGACCGTTTTTTCGCCCGAATACGCAATGGCGCTCGATGAGGAAGCAGAAAGACAGGGCTGCCGCCTGCGCGTTCACGTCAAGCTCGACACGGGAATGAACCGCATCGGCTTTGTGGCGCAGAACCCGGAGACCGTCTCCCGCGCGGCTGACGATATTGCGCAGGTATGCGCGCTCCCGGCGCTCTCCGTCGAAGGAATGTTCACTCACTTTGCAAAGGCGGATGAGGAAAGTGGCGAAGACGGAGACATGACTCTTACACAGTTTGACCGTTTTTCCGCCGTGAACCGCAGACTTATTGAAATGGGTATAAAAATCCCCTTTCTTCACGCATCAAACAGTGCAGA
>JBJFAQ010000021.1:0-1846 GCA_051887995.1 Eubacteriales bacterium | reverse complement strand
AAGGAAAACGGAAAGAACCGCTACACAGCTTTAGAAAAGCCTGCCGAGGGCTGATAAAAAGCGCCGCAGGTGTTCCCCCGGCGCTTGTGATAATAAAAAAGATCCGGAAAGCAATTTTCTTTCCGGATTCTTTTATTTGACATTTTTTATATATTGTGGTAAAATATAGTAAAGAGAGATTCTCTTTAAAAATCCTATGCGGAGATGATGTTTATGTATTTTGTATCTTCAAGTTCCGAATGCAAAGCAAATACGCCTATTTGCAAGCTCAGGCATACAGATGCAATTTCGGCGCAATATCACATGCAAAATTGAAAAAAAGGAGATACAAATATGTTAACCGATGAACTGAGAAAATTGAAAGATGAAAAGAATATGACGTCACAGGAAATTTCCGCCGCAAGCGGAGTACCCGCAAGCACGGTGAGCCGTATACTCTCAGGTCAGACGGACAACCCCAGCTTTCAGAATATCTGCGATATGGTAATTGCTATGGGCGGGTCGATAGATCAGCTTGTCGGCATTGCCCCAAAATCCGAAAAGAAATGCGACTGTGAAAGTCAAAATATGATTATCAAGGTATATAAAGAGAGGCTTGATGACAAAGAGCGCGAGATGGCAAAGTGGATAAGAATGTCAAAATTCCTGACGGTTGTCTTCTTTATAATGGTTGCGCTCGTCATCGGGATTCTCATATATGACTGCTTGAATCCATACTTCGGATATATAAAATACTGACGAATTTGATTCTCAAATACTTAAAATCTGCGGAAAACCAACCGGTTTTCCGCAGATTTTTTATTTCTTTATAGAGAAGGTACGAATAACATTCTCATCAAAGTCTTTCCATTCAAAAACGCCGTCCGAGAGCATCATATATCCATGTGCCGAGCCCTCTTTCGGAATTGAAACCGAGCCGGGATTGAGATAGATATATCCCTCATGCTCCGTACACTTCGGCACATGAGTATGACCGCAGAGCAGAATATCGCCCTCGCCGAGCGGAGGAAGCGCAGACTCGTTATAATGATGACCGTGAGTGGCGAATATCATGCGCCCTTCGGCGTACAAAATGCAGTAGTCTGCAAGCACGGGAAAATCAAGTACCATTTGGTCAACCTCTGTATCGCAGTTACCGCGCACGCAGAGAATTTTTTCGCGCATGCCGTTAAGAAGCGCTATGACGGTTTTCGGCTCATACTCGCGCGGCAAGTCGTTTCGCGGTCCGTGATAAAGCAGGTCTCCGAGCAATAACAATTTATCTGGATTTTCCTTTTCAAGTGCGAAAACCAGCTTTTTGCAGTAGTATGCAGAGCCATGTATATCGGAAGCAATCATTATTTTCATTTTTTCCTCCTTGCCGCGGTAAATAAGAGGTTTTTGCGGCTTTTTGTCATTTATTTATCAATTATATACCCGAAATTCTGAAAAAGCAAGGGGAAACGGACGCAAAAACGCATTTTTAAGCGCATATGCACTGTCTTTTGCCTTTTTGCCTTAAAAAAGGACATACAAAAAGGACTGCGCCGCGGCGCAGTCCTTGGGTTGTTGCCGATGTCTTCAGAAAAGCGGCGCGGTGTAAAAACACATAAAGTCCGAAGCCGCTTTTTCTTTGACAGCGCAGGCGCAAAGAAAAAGCTTTGCAAAAAGAAAGCGCCGTGAGGAGATTTCGCCCACTTCGGTGGGCGACCGGGGCTACTCGCCCCGGCCCTTGCCGCCTTTTAAAAAAGGTGGACGAAAATTTTTAGTTTTTTTACGAATGACCGTGGCAGGAGTCTCCCATGGGGCAGTTTCCGCAGTTACAGCCGCAGGAGGATTTGCCCTTTTTTCTGTTCCTTACCATATT
>JBJFAQ010000020.1:0-1855 GCA_051887995.1 Eubacteriales bacterium | reverse complement strand
CCGGAGTGTGCTTATGGCAAAGCTGCAGGCTCTGCTTCGCAGAACATATGACTTTGCATCCGCAGTTCCGATAATGGAGCATCGTGGTGCGCTTCTTAACACGGGAGACAATTCTCTGACCTTTCGCGGCGAGAAGATTCCGCTTTCAAAGAACGAATTTCGCATTTTGCTTATTTTAATGGAGAATAAAGGCAAGGTCGTCAGCCGCGAAAAGCTGATGGAACAGCTTTGGAAAACGGATAGCTTTGTCGATGAAAACACCCTGTCTGTCAATGTGAACAGACTTCGCAGGCGTCTTGACGCCGCAGGGCTTAATGACTTTATTGTCACTAAATTCGGAGTAGGATATCTTATTGAAAATTGAGGTGCGCGGGAATGAGGCTGTTTGCATATTATCTGAGGCAAAGGCGGTGGGGAATTGCCGCGGGGGTCGCTTTCTGCCTTATATTCATTGTTTCATTTGTGCTATATCAAGTGCCCTTTGAAGCGGCGCTGTATCCTGCCGCGCTATGCCTTTTGCTCGGCATTGCAATGATGATTTTCGATTTTCATAGGATAAAACAAAAGCATAAATCTTTGACCTATATCCGCGGTATTACAGACGTTATAACAGGTGTTTTGCCCCAAAGCGACAGTATAGAGGAAACGGACTATCAGCAAATTGTACGGCTTATTTGCGAAGAACATAATAAATTCCGCACCGACACCGACCGAAAATATTCGGAAATGGTAGACTATTACACCGTGTGGGCGCATCAGATAAAAACCCCGATTGCGTCAATGCGGCTTCATTTGCAGAACGAGGACACGCCATTGTCCCGTACTCTCTCCGCAGATCTTCTTAGAATTGAGCAATATGTGGAAATGGTTTTGACTTTTCTCAGACTTGACTCTTCAAGTACCGATTATGTGATAAAAGAGTACGATTTGGACGCTGTTATAAGGCAGGCGGTAAAGAAATTTGCGGGGGATTTCATCAGCCGAAAGCTGCATCTTGTTTATAAACCGCTTAACACAACGGTTTTGACAGACGAAAAATGGCTCTCGTTTGTTATAGAGCAGGTGCTTTCAAACGCCCTCAAATATACCCCGTCCGGAAGTATTGAAATCACGCTGAAGGCGGATAAAAAGCTGTGTATACGCGACACGGGAATCGGAATTGCTCCGGAAGACCTGCCGAGAATTTTTGAAAACGGTTTTACGGGGTATAACGGGCGCTCGGACAAAAAGGCGAGCGGTATCGGCTTGTACCTTTGCAGGCGCATTTGTACCAATTTGGGACATACGATAACGGCAGAGTCAAAAGTCGATGAAGGAACGGTTATAACCATTGACCTTTCCCATAAAAAACTGGAAGTTGAATGAATATCTTACAAAATTGTTAGATTTCAGGGGGGATTTGTAAGCCGATTCTATGGCGGCGCGTCCCCCTTTTTGATACAATATAGGCAGAAATTCCAAAGGAGGATTTTTTTGCTATGAGTATTCTTAATGTGAGCGGAGTACAAAAAATATACACGACTCGATTCGGCGGCAACAAGGTGGAGGCGCTTAGAAATGTTTCATTTTCCGTAGAGCATGGCGAATATGTCGCAATTATGGGCGAGTCCGGCTCGGGAAAAACCACACTGCTTAATATTTTGGCGGCTCTCGACAAGGCAACGTCGGGTACTGTCGTGCTTGACGGAAAAGACATATCCAAAATCAAGGAATCACAGGTGGCGGCGTTCAGGCGCGATAATCTCGGCTTTGTTTTCCAGGAGTTCAATCTGCTCGATACTTTTTCGATTGAGGATAACATATATCTGCCGCTTGTCCTTGCGGGAAGACCGTATTCCGAAATGAAAAGCAGATT
>JBJFAQ010000019.1:0-1859 GCA_051887995.1 Eubacteriales bacterium | reverse complement strand
TCGCCTCAAACATATTTTTTTACTATATCCGCCATCTCCGGGAGCTTTTTCTCGATATCCGCCACAAGCTTAAACTGTGTTCTCGTTCTGTCAAGATTATGATTTTCACGGTGAACCTTAAAGTATGTGTCTCCGTTTAGGTAATCGGCAAGGAATCTTATTCCGCATTCATAGGTCAGAAGCAGTGCCGACAGCGGCAAAAGCTCAATTTCCATCTCTGTCAGGCACGCCGCCGTTTCAGACAGAAATCCCTTGGCGAACTGTTCGAACTTCTCAAGATCAAACCAAATTTTGTCGAGGTCTGTCTCGTCCTCGCTTCCACTTGACGCGCCGAAGCGGAGCGCGTCGCCGAAGTCGTACAGAACCGAGCCGGGCATAACCGTATCCAGGTCAATAACGCACATTCCCTCGCCCGTGTCTGCGTCAAACAGAACGTTATTCAACTTTGTGTCATTGTGCGTCACGCGCAGCGGCACTCTGCCTGCCGCCATTTCGTCAACCACGCGTGAGGCATACTTGCTGTAGGTTTTTGCAAACTCCACCTCCGCAGAAACGGAAGCCAGCCTGCCTGCCGCATTGTTTTCGATGGCGTCCTCAAGCTGCTTCACACGCTCGGGTGTATTATGGAAGTCCACAATCGTCTCATGAAGAGAATCCGCCGGGAAGTCACTGAGCATTCTCTGGAATTTTCCAAAGGCTCTGCCTGCCTCATAAAGCTGAATCGGGTCGTCGGCAATATCGCGGCTGACCGATCTTTCAACGAATTTATACATCCTGAAGCAGTTTTCGGGATCTGCCTCGTAATAGTTTTCCCCTGCCTTAGTCTTGATTAATGTCAGCGTCTCCCTTGACGGATCGCCGCCCTCCGCTTTAATCTTATCGCCGAGCCACCGGGTAACATTTGCAATATTCTCCATTACCTCACCGGGATTTTTAAACACATTCGAGTTTATACGCTGGAGTATAAACCGCGGCGCGGTCTCACACAGATATGTATCGTTTATATGTCCGTTTCCGTAAGGCTCGATATTAGTCTCGATGCTGAATACAGAGCATATTTCTTTTAACGAATATTCTTTCACATTTTCTCCTCCTCTCCCATTATTTCAGACATTCGCTCCGCCGGGATAAGCCTCCCTGTCGCAGATAAGAGTTACGTTTTTGTGAACCTTAAGCATTGACGCAGGGCTCTCTGTCGTTATGCTGTTATCCAGAAGCTCTGACACTGCGTCGCGCTTTGCCGCCCCGTTTGCAAGAAGTATTATCTTCCGCGCGGCAAGAATCGTGCCTATTCCCATTGTAAGTGCCATAGTCGGCACCTCCGATATATCATCGAAAAAACGGGAGTTTGCGCTGATTGTGTTCTCCGTAAGCTTCGTCAGATGAGTACGCGAATTCAGGCTTGAATCGGGCTCGTTGAAGCCTATATGCCCGTTCTGACCGATACCGAGGATTTGCAGGTCAATACCGCCTAAGCTGTCTATCAGCTTTTCAAAGCGTTCACATTCCGCCTCGGCATCCTTGCACATTCCGTCTAAAATATGCGTATTCGCCATATCAATGTTTATTTTAGAAAACAGGTTTTCCTTCATAAAGTAATGATAACTCTGCGGATTGTCCGGCGAAATCGGGTAATATTCATCAAGGTTAACTGACTTTACTCTGCTAAAGTCCACCTCGCCGGCCTTGTTTTTTTCCGCAAGCACACTGTACATACCCACGGGCGTGGAACCCGTAGCAAGGCCGAGAACACAGTCCGCCTTTTCATTCACCTGCTCCGCCACGATTTTCGCGGCGCTCTCGGACAGCTCGTCATAGCTGTCGCATACTATAATATTCATAAATCAAAAACTCCTTTT
>JBJFAQ010000018.1:0-1862 GCA_051887995.1 Eubacteriales bacterium | reverse complement strand
AATGCCAGCATCGCAATTCTGAGAATGTGTTTCTTCATTTCGTTTTCCTCCAAAACTTATACTAATGTGCAAAACAGATAAAAAAAGCAGAAAATAACGCATACTTTTCTCATAATATATATCGATTATAACTCAAATAGGATATATTTGTCAAGTTTTTCGGAGAAAAAACAATATTTTTATATATAAATCACAAAACCTGTGGACAAATTATACAAATGTGTTCCCTTAACATGTTCCGCAAAAGGGTAAAAGTCACTCCGATACCGTATTTTCTGCTTTTTTGCACAAAATCAGCACTCTGAAACCACCGCATATGCGCTTTTCCGACAAAATTCAAAAAAAGGGCTTGACAGCTTTGCCCTTTTATGTTAGAATGCAGAAAACCGATGAGAAAGAGTAGTAAGTGTAGCGAAACTTTTCATAGAGAGCCGCCGATGGTGGAATGGCGGCAAAAGAGCTTCACCGAATGGACTTTCAAGGGCGGATCGAACCGAAAAATACGGGAAAATTGCTTTTTCCGGTCATGGTATTTTTCAAAGTAGACTCCGACGGGTTTGCCGCCGTTACCAGCGCAGGCATATGTCAGTATGCACAGAGAGGAGCGCTTCAGCTTCACTTGGGTGGCACCACGGATTTCAGTAATTCGTCCCGGGTATCGAAAGATACCCGGGATTTTTGTTTACGGGAGGATACATATTATGAAAAGAACAGAACGTCGATGGCGGTATCGGGACGCATAAAAGCACGGGCAAAGCCCGTACTCACACATATATCGCTAAAACCATAAAATAAATAAAAAATATTTTTAAATAAAAGAGGTAAATAATCATGAAAAAAATAGTTTCAGTTCTTATCGCACTTGCTCTCTGCGTTTCCGCAGTATTCTGCTTCGCTTCCTGCGGAGAAAAAGCTCAGAATGACACAAAAGACACAGACACAAACCAAACAGTCGATACCGACAGCCCCTCCAAAACAGAACCCATCCGCGTAGGCGTTATCCAGTACATGAGCCATCCGTCTCTCGACAACTGCTTTGAGGGAATCAAAGAGGCGCTCACTACCCTCTCCCCCGACATCGTCATTGACCGCCAGACCGGCTCTTCCGCTTCCGCCGACGCAGACTGCACCACATATGCAAAGAACATGGTAGCCTCTGGCTATGACATGATAATCGCAATTGCAACCCCCGCCGCAAAAGCCGCCTTCACCGCAACTGCCGACACCGATATTCCCGTTATCTTCTGCGCCGTTTCCGACCCCGTGCTCGCAGGACTTGTTAACACTCTTGAAGTGCCCGGCGACAACTGCACCGGAACATCCGATGTCCTCGACCTCGAAGCACAGGTCAACCTCATCACGGCGCTCCAGCCCGATGTAAAGTCTATCGGTATTCTTTACACCTCCTCTGAGGATAACTCCATATCCAACCTTGCAAGATTCCGCGAAATCTGCGACGCACGCAATATCGAAGTCGTTGCAAAGGCAGTTCAGAATGCTTCCGACATTCCTTCCGCAGCAACAAGTCTTGCGGCAGAGGTAGACTGCATCAACAACTTTACCGACAACAATGTTGTAAACAACCTTTCCGTCGTCCTCAGCGCAGCCGACAGCTACGGTATCCCCGTATACGGCTCTGAGGTCGAGCAGGTATCAAACGGCTGCCTTGCTTCCGTTTCGATTGACTATGTTGCTCTCGGCAAAGTGACGGGAGAAATGGCGTTCGACGTGCTTGAAGGAGCTGATGCCGCAAGTATGGCAGTACGTACAATAAGCGACGCAACACCCGTAGTAAACTTAGACGTGCTTGCCGCGCTTGAAATCGAGCTTCCCGAGGAATTTGCCGACGCCGAAAAGGTAAC
>JBJFAQ010000017.1:0-8185 GCA_051887995.1 Eubacteriales bacterium | reverse complement strand
CACAAAATCGGTGGTCTGAATCATCCACTTAAAGCCGCCGATGTCAACGATTATCTCATAGTGAACTCCCTTGAAGGTCACGCTCGTGACAACGCCGGAGAGCATTCCCTTCTCCACGGGCACAACATCGACGTCCTCCGGGCGCACGACGATGTCTACCGCCTCGCCCTTGTCAAATCCCTTGTCAAGGCACTCAAAGGTCTGATTTGAGAACTTTGCCTTATAGTCCTCGAGCATAATTCCGTCAAGAATGTTACTTTCTCCGATAAAATCCGCAACAAAAGCGTTTACCGGTTCGTTATATATATCTGTGGGAGTGCCGATCTGCTGAATCACGCCCTCGTTCATAACCACGATGACGTCGGACATCGAAAGCGCTTCCTCCTGGTCGTGGGTAACGTAAATAAACGTGATTCCGGTCTGCTTCTGTATGTTTTTAAGCTCGTTCTGCATGTCCTTGCGGAGCTTGAGGTCAAGTGCTCCGAGCGGCTCGTCAAGGAGAAGCACACGCGGATGGTTTATGAGCGCCCTCGCAATGGCGACGCGCTGCTGCTGTCCGCCTGAGAGCAGATTGACGTTTCTTTTTTCAAAGCCGGAAAGATTGACAAGCGCAAGCATGTCCTTCACGCGGCGGCTGATTTCAGCCTCTTTCAGCTTTTCCTTGATACGCAGTCCGAACGCGACGTTCTCATAAACGTTAAGGTGCGGAAACAGCGCGTACTTCTGGAAAACAGTATTGACCTGACGTTTATACGGCGGCAAATCGTTAATCTTCTTGCCTTCAAAATAGACGTCACCGACATCCGGAGTTTCAAAACCTGCGATTATTCGCAGCGTTGTCGTCTTTCCACAGCCGGACGGACCGAGGAAAGTCACAAATTCCTTATCATGAATATCCAGATTTATTCCGTCAAGTACGGTCTCTCCGTCAAATGACTTCCGGATATTTTTGAGTTCAATGATCATGTCAGCTTCAGGGATGGTCAATTCAGCATTTCCTCCAAAATCAAATGTATTTTACCGTTTTCCGAAGCGGGTTACGGTTCTGAGCATATATTGTAGCATTGTTTCACACAAAATGCAATATATTTTTGAAAAAAACCGCATTTTTTCCGTTTTAGATGCAAAGAGGCACTTTTGACGGCGTTTTTTGTTGATTTTCTTCAAAAATGCTCCGAAATGCTCTGAAATTCTTCAGAATCAATCAAAGAAACTGCGAAACAAACAAGGAACACGAAAGGAGGAAAAGCGGAAGGTTCGCACGATACCGAAGAAGCATGTAAACGCCCATGCTCCAGAGAAAAATTATGCCCGTGCCGGACAAAATCCTCATGGCGCGTTCCGCCGTCTCCATGCCGCAGAAAAGCGCGGCGAGGGAATGTAAAATACGGTATCCGTCAAGGCTTTTTATCGGAAGCAAATTGATTATTCCGAGCATAAGGGAGAAAGTCGCAAAATCTCCGCGCATGCCAAACGCTGCGAAAGAAAGAAGATTTGCCGCAGGTCCTGCCGCCGCGATTGCAATTTCCTTCTGATAAGAAATCATGCCCCTCTCGAGTTCTATCCTTATTCCGAGCACGTCAAAATTTATCCCGCGTACAGATACGCGGAGCAGAAGCGCCGCGAGAAGATGCGCCGCTTCATGCACGGCGGCGGCAAAAAGCCACATAATCAGCATGCGGAAATTAAAAAAACGGTATCCTCCAAATGCAAAAAATGCCGCCAGCATCAAAAAGCCGGGGCTTATACTGAGCTTTACGTCCATTACCTCACACCTGCAATCATTTTATTTTGCCGAACATATCTGCGCCCTCCCAGAAAAACGCCTTTTGCCGCGCGGCGCAAGAGGGCTATATTAACAGATTGGAAACAAATTGTCAAAGTAAAATTATTTTACATATGGTATACTTATGTCAAAAAACAGGAAAAAAGAGTGATAAAATGAATTACGCACAAAAACCGACGCACACAAGACCCCGTCCGGCGACTTTTCCGCTCTGGGCGTTTTTTGTGCTGACATATGTTTATTTTGAAATTCTGCTTTATATTCTCATCGGAATCAGTTACAGCGGGCTCACCTGGCTTTATCTTACGCTCACCGGAAGCGCCGCCGGCATTTTAGTCGGCTCTGTGCTTGCGCTTATTCATAAGCCGATGCCGCGAAAAATAACAGGCTGTGTCCTGCTGTCTGTCGGTGCGGTGCTTTTCTGCACGGAATACTTTATTTTCCGTTCCTTCCAAACCTGCATGAGCCTCGGCTCGATTTTAAGCGGCGCGGGCGGCGTCGCCACGGGCTTTACCTCTATTGCCGTCGGTCTTATTCTAAAGGGCTTCTGGGTTATACTGCTGTATTTTCTGCCCCTCTTTCTTTTCTGCTTCTTCTTTAAGCGCATTACAAATGACCTTCCGCGCAGAAAAAGCGATCGTACTCCGCTTGTCAGAATCGGTGCAGCGCTCTTTCTTCAGCTTTTTTGCATTATTATAATTCAGTTCAGCGCGGTAGACCGCGTAAAGATGTTCAAGCAATATGACTTTGACTCCGCCGTTCACACATTCGGACTGACAAATGCACTCGGTCTTGACTTCTTAAACAGCATAGGCAGAGGCGGCGATTCCGGCTTTACCGACATTGACCCCGTTACCAAAGATACCGACGTTCCGGACAGCACCGAGCCATCAACCGACACGGAAGGAACTGAAATTCAAGTCCCGATAGTCTACGGAAAGAACGAAATGGACATTGATTTTGCTTCGCTTGCGGAAACAGAGAAAAAGAGCGAAATTGCAAAGCTGCACTCATATGTTGCCTCTCTCACACCGTCCTCAAAAAATGAATATACGGGCATTTTTGAGGGCAAAAACCTTATTCTGATTACCGCCGAAGCCTTTTCCGCAGAGGTTATAGACAAAGACAGAACCCCGACGCTTTACCGCCTTGCAAATAAAGGAATCAGGTTTACGGAATATTATCAGCCGGCGTGGGGCGGAAGCACATCAACGGGCGAATACTCCGTTCTTATGGGGCTTGTGCCGATGAACGGCGTCAAAAGCATAAAGGATACGATAGGACACAATCTGTACCTTACCATGGGCAACCAGCTCATGCGCAAGGGCTACTATTCCCTTGCCTTCCACAACGGCTCATACACGTATTACAGCCGAAACCTGACACACGAAAACTTCGGGTATTCAAAATTTATCGGTATGGGCAACGGCATGGAAGAGGGCGTGACCTCCTGCTGGCCCGAAAGCGACCTCGAAATGATGCAGTATACGCTTGACATGTACGCAGATAAGCAGCCCTTCAGCATTTACTATATGACAGTGAGCGGTCACTGCCTCTACAACTGGGCGGGAAACAGCATGTCAAAGCGAAACCGTGAAAGTCTTGAGAGCATGGACGCGTCTGAGACCATAAAAGCCTATCACGCGGCAAATCTGGAGCTTGAAAAGGCGCTTGCATACCTTGTGAGCGAGCTTGAAGCACGCGGCATCGCGGACGACACGGTTATTGCGCTGTCGACGGACCACTATCCTTACGGACTTGAAAACAGCGAAACCTGGGGCAATGACAAGGACTATCTCGCAGAGCTGTACGGATATGAGGCAAGCGACATCTTCAAGCGCGACCATTCCGCACTTATCATCTGGAGCGGCTGCCTTGAGGACAGAGACGAGCCTATTGTCGTTGACACTCCGACGTACAGCCTCGATATTCTCCCGACGCTTTCCAACCTTTTCGGGCTTGAATATGATTCACGTCTGCTCGTCGGGCGCGACGTATTCTCAGATGCGGAGCCGCTTGTCATCTGGACAAACTACAGCTGGGTCACCGATAAAGGCTTCTATAACGCTTCTACCGGAACTTTTACGCCGCGAAGCGGCGTGGAAGTTGACGACGCTTACGTAAAGCGCATAAAAGCAATCGTCGGAAACAAAATAACCTTCTCAAAAGGCGTTGTGGCGCAGGATTACTATAACGTGCTTTTCGGGTAGATAAACAGAAAATTTTAAAATAGAGCCGACGGCATAACCGTCGGCTCTACAATTCTGAGAAGAATATCAACCAAAATAAAAAGAAGTTTTCGCCCGCCTTTTTTTAAAGGCGGCGCCGGCCGGGGCGCGTAGCCTCGGTCGCCCACAGCCGTGGGCGAAATCCCCTTATCGGCGCTTTCTTTTTGCTTAGCTTTTTCTTTGCGCCTGCATCGCCAAAGAAAAAGCGGCTTTGGATTCTCTGTAAATTTACGTCATATTCCTTTTTTCAAAGTCTTTGCAATTAACCTTGAAGCCGACGGCATAAGCGTCGGCTCTTTGCCGTAATTTGTGTTTTTACTTTCACAAGGTTTGTTCAAATTGCCTAAATTTCCCAAAAAGGGTTTACAAAAAGCCCCTGTCATGGTATAATAGCCCAGCCCAAAAAGCGGAAAGGAGAGCGGTCAAAATGAAAAGAAGACGAGTCTGCAAGCGCGCAGAAAAAATAAAGAAAAAGCTGATCGCACTTTCCGTCGTTATCATTCTTATAATATTCATAATGATTTTTGCCGTCGCGGCGGCGCTCGAAAGCGATGAAAACGAACCCGGCGCATCCGCGGACACCGACATACTCTCAGCTCCTGACATCGAAGACACGAACGCAAATTCCGATGCGGAAAGCGAACTGCTTGTCGCCCCCGATGCAAAGTCCGAAGCTCCTCAGAAAAGGGTTACGGTCACCGTTTTCCGTGGCGGATATGAATATGCGACCTGCAATGCACCCGTTATGACGGCAGGAGAGCTTCTCTCGCGTCTCGACATTGAGGTAACCGATGACACAGTGATGAGCTGTGCGTGTGATGAAATCATTTATGACGAAATGACGATTACCATAGGAAAATACACGACGGAAACATATCTTGAAATTGCCGAAATCCCCTTCGCAACTTCCTATAAGGATTCGCAGACGATTCCAAAAGGAGAAACCAAGTTGATTTCAGCCGGAAAAAACGGCAAAAATCAGGTGACGCATGAAATTACTCTTGTTGACGGAGTTGCAATCTCAGATGAAATAACAGCCACCGAAGTTATCGAAGAAACGGTTGACGAGGTTCTTTACCGAGGCATCGGAGGAACTGTCACGGCAAATGACGGCACGGTCTATACATATTCTTACTACATTGACGTCGTTGCCACCGCATACGCTTCCGGAGGTACTACGGCAACCGGCAAAGCGGCGACCGACGGCATTATTGCGGTCGACCCAAAAGTGATTTCATACGGTACAAAGTGCTTTGTTACCGGGAGTTATATGGAAGTCGGGGTTTGCTCTGCCGAGGACTGTGGAAATTTCAAGGGAAACCATATTGACATATGCATGTCCGGCACACGCGACGACCTTTTAAAATTCGGACGCAGGAATATGCGGGTGTATATTCTCGAATAACCGCGCCCGCTCTATCAAGCAAAACTTTCCGCTTGACAAACCCAAATTTGCGTGATAGAGTTATAATATACAATGGAAAGGAAGATATGAGATGAAAAAAACAAGCAAAAAGCATCGCAATTCCGCGCTCAGAAGAAGCGCTGTTTCCGCCTCAGCCGCCGTTTTCATTTTGGCGCTTACCGGAATTTTCTATCTTGCAACCTACTTTCAGAAATGGATAAGCGCTGTCTTGGCAGACGACGAATTTGACCATTTTCTTGACTTTAACTGATAAAGCGGCAAAAAGAAAGCGCCGAGGAGGACTTTCGCCCTCTGCGTAGGGCGACCGAGGCTACGCGGCCTCGGCTGGCGCCGCCTTCCCCCAAAGGCGGGCGAAAACTTTTGGCTTTTTTGACAGTGTTTATGCCTTTGAACAAGTATAAAGGAGAGGACAAAAGTCCTCTCCTTTTTCTTTTTATTCAACCGTTACCGATTTTGCAAGGTTTCTGGGCTTATCAACATCGCATCCGCGCTGTGCGGCAACATGATATGCGAAAAGCTGAATAACGGTTGCAACCGGGAACATGGCAAAAAGCTCGTCAATATCCGGCACGGATATAATCTTATCCGCCGGGATAGTGTATTTTTCCGCAATTGCCTTTGTCGTAACGGCAAGGACATTCGCGCCTCTGGATTTGACCTCCCGTATGCCGGAAATCACCTTTTCCGCAAGAGAATCGACCGTCATGATGGCAACAACCGGCGTTCCCTCGGTAATAAGCGAGATTGTTCCGTGCTTAAGCTCGCCTGCGGCATATGCTTCGCTGTGAATATAGGAAATTTCCTTCAGTTTCAGCGATGCCTCTGTTCCAATTGCACTGTCAATTCCGCGTCCGATATAGAAAAGATGCTCGCTTGCAAGATATCTCCGTGCGGCCTCGCGTATTTCATCATTCATCGTGAGCGTTTCCGTTATCGCCTCCGGCACGTCGGAAATCAGCTTTCTGCAAAGAGCCTTTGCGACATCGTCGTCAAGCTTTCCCTTTACTCTTGCGAGCTGAACGGCAAACAGATAAAGCAGAGCGCACTGAACGCTGTACGCCTTTGTGCTGGCAACCGAAATTTCAGGTCCCGCCCAGGTATAAAGCACGCTGTCCGCCTCTCTTGCAACGGAAGAACCGATAACATTGACGATTGAAAGCGTATAAACTCCCTTTGCCTTTGCGTGTCTGAGCGCCGCAAGGGTGTCCGCAGTCTCGCCCGACTGAGAAAGAAGAATCACAAGATCGTCCTTATCGAGTATCGGATCGCGATAGCGGAACTCCGACGCAACCTCGACATTGACAGCCACTCTTGCAAGTCTCTCAATTATATTTTTGCCGATAAGTCCGGCGTGCATCGCCGTACCGCAGGCAACAATATGTATATTTTTAAACCTTGAAAGCAGTGCCTTGTCAAGCTCCTTTACGCCGAACGCGGGAAGTCCGTCCTCACCGATGCGGGTGGAGACAGTTTTTCTTATTGATTCCGGTTCCTCATAGATTTCCTTTATCATAAAGTGCGGGAATCCGCCTTTTTGAGCCTGTTCAACATTCCAGTCGATCGTAAGACGCTCCTGAGGGCATTTTTCACCGCTTCTGTTTACAAATTCAAGCGTTTTCTTGCCGACAATCGCGATAACGCCCTCCTCAAGCTGATAATATGAGCTTGTATGACGAAGTATCGCCGGAATATCCGAAGCGATGAAGCCTCCCTCCTCCGCCTGTGCGACAATGAGGGGACTGTCCTTACGAACTGCGTAAATAACGTCCGGAATACTGTCAAATATCACTCCGAATGCGTATGAGCCGCGAATAACGTCTGTTGCTTCAAAAATCGCCTTTATAGGATCGCCGAGCTTGGTAAAATAGTAGTCAATCAGCTTTGCCGCGGCCTCTGTGTCAGTTTCTGAAACAAAATCATATCCTTCTCCGCGGAGCATTTCCTCGATTTCGGCATAATTCTCTATGATTCCGTTATGAACAAGGGCAAGCGACGGCGCGCGGTGCGGATGTGAGTTCGTATCGGACGGCGCTCCGTGCGTCGCCCAGCGGGTGTGTCCTATTCCGCAGCTTCCCTCCGGTGCATCGGGAAGCGAGTTGATTTTTTCTTCAAGCGTGTCGATTCTGCCTTTTGATTTGACGGTTTCGATGCCGCCGTTTTTCTGTACTGCGATACCGGCGGAATCATATCCGCGGTACTCAAGGGCGCGAAGTCCTTCAAGCAGTATCGGAACGGTCTTTTCCGTTCCGGTATATCCGATAATTCCACACATATGTATAACCCGGACAGGCGCAGATGCGCCTGCTCTTTCTTTAAAAATTTAAAATACTTTGCTTGTTCCTTTGTTTTACGGTTACCCGTATATTTGTGAGCAAACTGCGGCAGCTTTTTCCTGCCGGAGAAGCATCCGCCGAATTTTCGATAACTTCTCTCCTCGTTAACCTAATTTAAGGTCTGGCGCTTGAGCGTATCGGGTCAAACGGCACCGAGACGCTTCTTGATGACGTCCGCGACGTCTGCGATTACTTTTTCAATGAGTTCATTGTTCTCTCCCTCAGCCATTACGCGGATAAGAGGTTCTGTGCCGGAGGGACGCACAACGATTCTTCCTGAGTCGCTGAGAATATTCTTTGCTTTGTCAATAGCTTCCTTCACCTCTTTGTCGGTGTAGAAAAGGAGCTTGCCCTCTGCGGAAATTTTGAGATTTATCATCGCCTGAGGATATCTTGTCATAACCGATGCAAT
>JBJFAQ010000016.1:0-1869 GCA_051887995.1 Eubacteriales bacterium | reverse complement strand
AATGCTTCCGCGCTTTCCTCCGAGAAGCGAGAGCACGCAGAAGACGCCGAAGGTCTGAAGTGTAAACGGCACCGCGGGAAGAGGAACAGTTATCCACGAGCATACCGCAATAAGGGCGGCGGCTAACGCAGTCTGTACCATCTCACGAACACCGGTTGTTGATTTTGTTTGTTCCATTTTTCTTTTCCTTTCAGGCAGTAAAACCGAGACTTTCCCGCAAATCAAAGGAAATCGGGGCAATATATCGCCGCGTTTTCAGGCAGCGGCATTCAAACACCTTTCCGACTTCCCTATTTTACAGTTGTTTTACAAACGAGTTTATTTTGAAGCGCACAGAGCAAATAAAAAGCTCTGCATCCCGTTTATGTTACCATATTTTCGTCAAAAAATCAACAGTTAAAAAGAAAAAACCGAGAAATATCCCGTGTGTTTTTTGCCGCGGGAAAACACGTCCGGTGGAGGCATCAGATGATTGAATTTTTTGTGTCGAATCTTGCGACAATACTTTTAACCGCTCTGATTATTGTTCTCGCGGTGCTTGTCATAATAAAACTTATAAAGGACAGAAAAAAAGTAGGCTGTTCCTGCGGCTCTTCCTGTCCGGGCTGCCGCAGGGGAGAAGACACAGACTGTTTTAGGTGCAAAGAAAGCAAGAAGAATGAAAAAAACTCCTAAAACAAAAGAATACGGCGCCTTTAGGCGCCGTATTCTTTTGTTTTTTATTCTAATTCAAACGCGCCGGTATAAAGCTGATAATACGTGCCTTTTGCCGCAATCAGCTTTTCATGACTGCCGCGTTCAATTATCCGTCCGTGCTCAAGAACCATGATCACATCGGAATTTTGAACCGTCGAAAGGCGGTGAGCTATCACAAATACCGTTCTGCCTTTCATCAGCTTGTCCATACCGTCCTGAACCAAGGCTTCGGTACGGGTGTCAATCGAAGAGGTCGCCTCGTCCAAAATCATGACCGGAGGGTCGGACACGGCGGCACGGGCAATCGAGATAAGCTGTCTTTGACCTTGCGAAAGCCCGCTGCCGTCCCCTTTAAGCACTGTGTTATAACCGTTAGGCAGCATACGAATAAATCCGTCGGCACTTGTGAGCTTTGCCGCCGCTATACATTCCTCATCGGTCGCATCCGGCTTTCCGTAACGCAGATTTTCCATAACCGTTCCCGTAAACAAATTCACATCCTGAAGCACAATGCCGAGAGACCGCCGCAGATCAGTCTTTTTTATTTTATTTATATTGATGCCGTCATAACGGATTTTTCCGTCCGCAATATCATAAAATCGGTTGATGAGGTTTGTTATCGTCGTTTTTCCCGCGCCGGTCGCACCGACAAACGCAATCTTCTGCCCCGGCTCTGCATAAAGCGAAACATCATGCAATACCTGTTTTTCGGGAACATATCCGAAATCCACTCCGTCAAAAACGACGCGTCCTTCAAGCTTTGTGTATGTGACCGTGCCGTCGTGATGAGGATGCTTCCATGCCCACATTCCGGTGCGTTCTGCGCTCTCCTCGATAACTCCGTCTTTCTCTTTTGCATTTACAAGGGTCACGTACCCGTCATCGGTTTCGGGCTTCTCGTCCATAAACGCAAAAATGCGGGAGGCTCCGGCAAGGGATGTGACGATGGAATTGAACTGATTTGAAATCTGCGACACCGGATTTGTAAAATTACGGGACAGAGTAAGGAAAGAGGCTATCATACCAAGCGTGAGCGTTCCCGTTCCCGCAAGTCCGAGATTCGGTACGCCCGCAATGGCCATATAAGCGCCGAGCACGGCAATGACAACATATTGCACATAGCCGAGCGCGTTCATCATCGGCATCATTGAATTTGCATAACCGTTTGCACTT
>JBJFAQ010000015.1:0-8204 GCA_051887995.1 Eubacteriales bacterium | reverse complement strand
GGTTTGTCAGAATATCCGTAGGGACAGCCCTTGCGGCTGTCCGAGAAATGCATCATTCGGCAGGAAAACAGTGTTCTCCTTTATTTTGCACACAATTTCGTCATACGGGGTCATAAATGTTGCCTTTTTCGGCTTTTCACCGAGAGTAAGGCAAGCTCCCGAAACATCTCTCCGAAGTGTGTCGGAGTTCACAAGCGTCACGATTTTGCGTCCCTCGCCCTCAATAACGGCAGGATGAAGCCTTACATCGCTTACCTTTGCATATGGTGCAATTCCAAACTCATCGGCTACCTCGTAAAGCTCCGGATTTGCGTCAAAACGGTCTCTTGTCATGTTTCCGAGCGGTTTATCGAGCCTCCAGAAACCTCCGATACCGTAAGCGCCGAATGTACATGAGGTACGCTTATAATATACTGCGTTTCCTTGAATTTCATTGAAGCGCGTAATCATGATTTTCTCTTCCTCTGAAAGGTATTCGAGAGGAAACGGCACAACGAGCAATTTTACCTTAAGCGGGTTCTTCTCAAGGTCGCAGGCACGTGTAAAATCAACGCAGAAGCCCAGTTTACGCGCTTCTCTGTAACATTCGATAGAGTCCCTCATCGCAAGGTTTACGTCAAGTTCGTTATGTGCGTCTGCCGCCGCAATCGCATACTCGGAATAAAGTATTCCGAAGCCGTCACGGTGCTTTTCCATTTTTGCAATCTCCGTAGAGTGACGAAGCAGGAACTGCACCATCTGTCTTGAGGTTTCGTAATGACCTGCCTTTTTGCCGTCATGGAAAAGGAATCCGCAGTTGTCGGGGTTGGGAGAGCCTTCTACGGGATAATCGCCTTTCCACTCGTAAAAATTGATTCCCTTATGCCCTGCGCCTACCATTGCATATACCGATTCATGCAGCTTTCTTCCCGGCATACGTGTGCGCGCGTCGGCCTCGACCGTCCATGCGTGCTTTCCAAATGTGGCGGCGGCACTTTCGGCAAGGTCAAGCACATAACATGCGCTGTAATAGTCCGAGCCTTCAAAATGCACGTACGTGGTAATTCCCATTACGTCCATGCCTTCGGAAATGTCAAAATAGCTGAGCCCACCGTTCATCATTTTGACAGATGAGGCACTGCTGGTCGCGCAGGTATAGTTTTCAAGTCCGCTTACCTCGGAGGAGAGCCTTGCGGCATGGCAAAGAAAATTGCTCATTGCTCGCATGGAGAAAAGTCTCCATCTTATCCAGTCCTCTGATGACTCGTCCGCGTGCGGACGGCGGCGCGGAGGCTCGGATTCGGGAAGTCCTTTTTCTGAAAGCCACTTTTTATATGCTTCTATCGCCTTTGGGTGATAATCGAAAATGCCGTTATACGGATAATGCGGCTCGTTATATGCCTGGAACGAGAGCACACCGGGAAAAGACGCAAAATGACGTGCAATCGCCTTTGTTGCGTCGTCGGTGTCGCGGTTTATCCCCTCGTGGAAAAGCGACGCGGTGATAAATGCCGACCAGTATCCGTCCATCGGCTCTCCCTTTTCATTTACCATGAGATAATCCGTGTTTCCGCGAAGATTGGTAACGTATCCCTGAATCCTCACGCTTGACGTCATTCCCTGCTTTGCCGCCTCGCGTACCGCTTCATCGACAAACGCGGTATCCGTCACAACGTTTCCCTCCTCATCGAGAGAAATCTCTCCGAGCGCGGCTATTCTGACCTGATTGAAGCCGAATTTGCTCATGTGCTCCATATCCTCGCGCATTACACCGATTCTATCCCCTTCCGGCGGTACGGGATATTTATCTTTATGGAAAGACGGGTAATATGACGTGCCTATCATCAGCTTCGGCTCGCCGTCCTGATAAAAAATACCGTTTTTTTGTGTAAACATATCGTTCCTCCCGAAAAATGCTTTCCGTGCGGCAGGTTTTCTCTTGCCGTCTACTGCTTAGATTTTATCACCGCGCTTTACTTATGTCTATAATTTCATTGCTGTTTTTTATCATTTTTTTGACTACATATTGCAATGAATCCTTTAAAATGCTATAATAAAATTATCATAAAACTGATGAATATTTTCGGAGGCGCGATGTGATATTTGAGAATCTGCGGGTACTTGGATGCATACATTTCGTTGAAAATTACAGAAAAGTAAGCTCACTTACACGGACGGTTTACGACTATGAAATCGACTTTCATCTGTCGGGCGACAGGCACATGGCAGTAGAGGGGCGCGAATATCATATAACCGCGGACACCTGCGTTTTCCGCCGCCCCGGAGAACACGTTACAGGCAGCGGAACGAGCTATGACGCATACTGTCTGACGCTTGACCTTTCCGGTGATGATGCCGGGGGCGAATTTTCGTCAAGAAAAAACCCCCGCCCGGTTCAAAAGTCGAGCGATAATCCGATAATAAACTCTCTGCCCTCCTGTTTTAAGGTGGAACATCCGCAAATCGCAAGAGACCTATTTGAAGATCTTTCCGCCCTTTGCATGAGAGCGGAAAAAGACGGCGGGAAGAAATTAAGGGACATGTCAGCGGAAAAACTACTGCTGTTTCTTGCGTCCGAGGCGATAAATCTGCACCAAGGGAGCAAAAATTCCCCTTTGAGACGTGAAATTGCCGAGGCAAAAGAAATGATTTTTTCAAATTTTTTTGAGGATATTTCGGTTGACGCAATGGCAAAGCATTTTGGCTTCAGCACCGAACATTTTATACGTCTTTTTAAAAAGGAGCTTGGATACACTCCCGCAGAGTTTCTTATCCGCGTCCGAATGGAAAACGCAAGGCATCTGCTGAGATTTACGAAAAATCCGATAAGCGAGGTTGCGGCGATGTGCGGATATTCAAATTTTGCCTTTTTTTCGCAAACTTTCAGGCACCGCTTCGGAATGACTCCAACCGAATACAGAAATGCGTTAAATCATGAGGCACGACTTTGATTTTGCCTTTTTGTGCACAGGAGCTTGACCGAATCGGGCGCAAGCAAAAGATTGATTAAAAACCGACTGTTTTCTAAAAACAGTCGGTTTTTAATTATATGTCTGCACAAGGAGAGCATATCACGGATCTCACCCAATCGTTAAGAAACGCCGTTTGCTCAGGCGTGTGAAACCAGTGCTCGCCGTTTTCCATAACGATAAGCCGCGCGTTGTGAGTTCTTACAAACTGTTCCACGGTTTCCCGCGAGATGAGAGTATCTCCTCCGCCGTAAAGTATTTCAGTCGGAATTGCCCACTTTATCGGATTCTCCCTTACATAAGTCAGATACCGCCACGAAAGAATTTCTCCGATACCGGTTTGAATTTCGCCTTTTATCCGAAGCTCTTCTTCAGTCACACCCTCCCAACGCATCATGTCGCAGATGAGACTTTCCATGTCAAGCACCGGAGAAACCATGAGCGCCTTTTCCACGTCGCAATTCTGAAGCGCGAGCATAGAAAAATACGCTCCTATGCTGTTTGCGGCAACGGCAACCTTTAAATAGCTCTGCTTCAGCATGTCAAAATCGTTTTTTACCGGTATCCTTGCATTCCAAGGAAAATAGTCATCATAATCCACGCCAAATACGTCATATCCGACGCAGAAATCTTTTATTTGCTCTGCCTCGGCGGCACTTCCGCCCTTTCCGTGAACATAAAGAAGAGCCTTTTCGTTTTTTGATGGTTTTTTGTCTTTTTTAGTCATTGAATACTGCCTTTTTCCTTTATTTTACCTTTTTAATTGTCACTTTTTGCTCCGAAGCGTGATTGCAAGACATACCTTCCCGAAAAACAAAGTGTTCCCCGCCGAAACCGCAGTTTCGGCGGGGAATGAGGTCACGGTCACAGGCAAAACATGTATGTCTGTTTTATCCTACGATACCCGAACGCTCGATACCTTGTACAAGGAATTTCTGGCAGAAGAGATACATAACAATCAGCGGAGCAATGACCATCATTCCGGCAGTGTTATGAATCGCCGCATAGTAGAGATTCTGACCTGCATAATCGGTTTTGAGTGAAGTCGGGATTGCTGAGACAAGTTCCGGGAAAAGTGCAATTTTCGTTTTCGGGAAGAACAGCTGCGTATAGTAGTTGTCCGTCCACTGCCATGAAAACGCGAAGAGGAACACTGTAATCATCATCGGAATTGACAGCGGTATGATAATGGTGAAAAAGGTACGGAATACGCCCGAGCCGTCCACATAAGCGGATTCCTCAAGCTCATCCGGAACTCCGCGGAAGAACTGTCTGAGCATGAAAATGTAAAGACCGTTCTTGAACGCTATGCCGCCGAGTGAAAGCACGATGAGAGGCCAGAAGCTGTCCGTCAGCTTAAGTCCGTATGCGAACTTTTCGGGAAGAATACCTATTTTGGTAAGCAGTCCCATGATACCGTAAATATCAAAGTCCTTGAAATGCATAAGGAGCGAAAGTCTGAGCGTCTGATGAGGAACTACCATCGTCAGGACAACGAGCATGAACAGAATCTTGTTTCCCTTGAATTTGAACTTTGCAAAGCCGTACGCGATTAGGCAGCACACAATGGTCTGGATAAGCGCGCAGGAAATCGAAAGCTCAAAGGTGTTAAGGAATGCCTTCCAGTAATTCAGTTCGGTGAAAATCGCCTTGTATATTTCAAGTGAGAAATTCTTCGGAATAAGCCGCACCGTCGCGTCGACAAAGTCGGAAGGCGACATAAAGGAAGCGGCGAGCTTTGAAATAAACGGATAAAGTACGATATAGGAAATTCCTATAAGAAGCACCAGGCGGAAAATATACCAAACTACGTTTACGTAAAAATACGACGTTCCGAATTTTGCCTTGAGTCTTTCTTTAAGAGGAGTTCTCTCGAAATCAACGCGAATTTTATTTTTGGTTTCTTTGGTTACACGTGGTTTTTTTGCTGTGTTTTGTGCGTCCATTTTCGTCCCTCCCTTAATCGCGCTTCTGATAGAATACATACGCCGAAAGTATTCCGGCAACTATTGCAACTATCAGAATAACGATGATAAAGTACATCCATGACATTGCCGAGCTTATCGTATTTCCGTGTATCTCGCCGTACGCGGCGTCAATGAACTTCATGACGCTGTTCGAGCTTGCGGTAAACGAGTCGATGATAGTGTAAATTGCGTTTACAAGAATCATCGGGCTTATCATCGGGAAGGTAATCTTCCAGAACGTCTCCCATGCGGAAGCGCCCTCAATCTGGCAGGACTCGTAAATCGCGGGGGAGATTGACTGAAGTCCGGCAAGGAATATCAGCATCTGTACTCCGGAACGGTTTACAATATCGTAAATGTTGTTTATCATACGAATAACATACGACACAATCTCAGTTCCGACTTTCATTTTATCAAACAGGTTTTCAAAGTCAAGAACAGAGATGATTTCCGCCGAAGCGCTTCGTCCCGTACCGTTTGAAATACCCGAAGCACTGTCCATATAGGTGGAAAGCACGTTGTTGCTCTCGACAGTTGCCATAACACCCGTCGAAAGGATAACAGGAATGAAGAATATCGCACGGAATACAGCGCGTCCCGTCATTTTCTGGTTCAGAAGCACTGCCATGAAAAGCGAGAAAATGACGATTGCCGGAATATCAAATGCAAGGCGTCCGATACCTGCTATCAGCGTTGAAACGTAGTCCGGGTTTACGAACAGCGCCTCATTATAGTTCTCAAGTCCCACCCACTCGGTGACCATACCTCCACCGGGCATCGACCTTACATGGTAAAAACTGAGTTTGATTGAGTCCCAGATGATGGGGAGGTAAACAAGTGCGAATCCGAGTACAAACGGCAGAACGAATACCCAGCCGGCACGTGCTTTACGCTTGTCAAGAGAAGCAATGCGCCTTTTTTTCTTCGGCGTAGCTTTTACTGCATTTGTCATTTTTTATCTTCTCCTTTCAGTCGATCTGCACATAGCCGTAAGCGTCAACGGAAACGCCGAGCACTGTGACCGGGAAATAGTTATAGTTCAGAATAAATGTAGTTCCGTCCTCGTACGTAACCTTAACGATACGTCCGTCATCCATCGTTGTATACTTGCCGGTGCCTTCCGTATCGGGGGTCTCGTCATCATCGGGAATACGCTCGCCGATAAGGAACTCGTGATCCACAATGGACTTTGTCTGAAGCGGTTCAAGCACGGCATTCAGCTCATTGTAAAGCGCAACAACATCGTCATACCAGATGTCGTAGCGTATCGAGTAATACTTACTCAGCATTACATCTTCCTTCAAAACTTCCGTATTGTCATATGAAAGAATGAAATACATATAAGCGCCGTTCTCAATGCATTTGAGGATCTCATATCTGATATCACCCGCCATATTGATTGCGGAACCGGTGAAGTTTACATAGCTGTGAAGCACGTACCCGATAAATGGAACGGTGTAGCTTGCCTTGATATAGCGGCTTGAGTCAAGCGGAATATCAAGAATATGATCTGCGTACTTCCAGACATAGGAGTTTCCGCCCTCGGTCATGACCTGACCGTAAGAAGCATCGAGCGACTCAAACGCGTCAATCGTATAGTTTTTCGCATCCTCGCGGTTATACGGCTCTTTTTTGTCAAAGTCGGTATTGAGTGCATTTCCAAGCGTGGAAACCGAAATTCCGATAGGCTCATAGTCGGAGTATTTTTCTGTCAGCTTATCAATAAAGCGGTAATAGTAAGCCGGAGACATTGCAAGCTGATAATATGTTGTATAGTTCTGTCTTGCGGCACTGTAAACACGCTTGCTTGTATAACGGTTATCAATAGACTTTACTGCATGCTTTTTGAGCGATACGCCGTCAAAGAGAGACGTGTTATTGATGTATGCGAAGTCAAAATCGGGATAAATGCCGTATCCGTTCTCCTTCGCGTCGGAAAGCAGCTCCTTGAAGCCGCTCTTGCCGCCGACCGCCTTCTCCCATTTGAGCTTATACGGTACGGTTGAATTCATACCGCCGTTCGCATAGCCCGTCAGCTTGAAGTTTATGTTTGTTATGCCGTCGGAGGAAAGCTCCGAATACATTGTCTGAATATCGTCAAACGATGTCATGGCAGTCATTACAGTCACGGGAATGGAAAGTATCTTCTTTACATCTTCGATTGCACCGAAGGTTTCAATATAAAGCGGAATACCGTCCTCGGTGTCCTCCTCGGTTATCTTTGTAAGGACGCCGTTCCCAACGAGATAGCTCTGATATGCGGCTGCCATTCCCTCCCATGATGTCTCATAGGTGTTTTCGGCACCGACAGCCTCGGCTGTATCGGGGTCTGTAAGCATAATATAGCGAACACGGTAATTTCCGGTGTAACGTCTTTCGGAAACGACTGTCCAAACGGAGTTTGAACCGACTGAAATCGCCGTTGCAAGGTTGTACGAGTCTTTCGGACGGGGAGTAAAGGTCATTTTGACCGTGTTGTACTCATGAAAAGCTCCGCCGTGGTATGTAGAAAGCTTGCACATGGCCTCGCCCTCTTCAATGATTGCGACAAAGCCTCTCTTTTCGTTCCTTGCGTATTCAACGACTGTCTCAGGCTCATCTTCCGCGGGTGCCGCATCGTCGATCACAACATTGGTTGAATAAACCGCCTCATCTTCAACAATTCCGAAAACGGGAACGCGTGCGGTCTGCTCATAAGAGCCTGTAATCGTCTGGTATGCGTAGTCCGTTCCGTACATAGTCGTTGAAACCGTGGTAGCGCTGCCTGTATCAAGGTCTTCAAACTTGAAAATTGCGCCTGCCCCGTCGGGAAGGAAGGTATAACCTGTGTTGGGGTTTTTACCCGCGCCCATATAAGGTACCATCTGGATATCGACAAGCGTATATTCGTCCTCGTTATATCTGATACCGTTTGCCGCCAGATTAACGACAAGATCTCCGTCGTCAATGGTATATTCCAGAGCCATCTTAAAGTTTGCCGGCTCTCTGTCTTCGCCCTCATACATTGTCATCTCATGGTCATAGTCGAGCTGGTCAAATGTGTAATCCGGGCAGTATTTTTTTATGATAGCTTCAATTTTGCGAAGGTCAACCTCCGTTACGTCCGAGGAGATTACATAAACCGCCATTTTTCTTGTGATAGGCCATTTTACGTAAAACTGCTCTTTAAGAAGGTCCAGCTTCTGCGCCGCCGCGTCTTTCAGGGAGTAATAGGACATCAGCCTTCTGGCGTCGTCCGAATCCGTGATTTTGGAGGCAATTTCTTCAGTGAACCTCTGCGCGCTGATAA
>JBJFAQ010000014.1:0-8213 GCA_051887995.1 Eubacteriales bacterium | reverse complement strand
TGCCAAGGAGAACGGATATCTATATCCCGAATTCTTTGTAGATGACGGCATATCGGGAACGACATTTGACCGCCCCGGGTTTCAGCGGATGCAGAAGATGGCGGAGAACGGTGAGATAGGAGCAATCATTGTCAAAGACCTCTCCCGTTTCGGGCGTGAGAGCATCGAAATGGGCAGATTGACACAGGTTGTCTACCCTTCGCTTGGAATACCGTTTATCGCTATTCAAGAGCACGTCAATACGGCAACGGGTACAGGGCTTGAGATGATGCCGTTTTACAACATCTTCAACGAATGGTACGCCGAACAGACAAGCAAAAAGATCAAGGCGGTTTGGAAATCCAAAGCGGACAAAGGTGAGCGAGTATCGTCAACCATCCCATACGGCTACAAGAAGTCCGAGGTCGACCCGAAGCGCTGGGTGATAGACGAGGAAGCGGCAAGGGTAGTGAAGTATATCTTCAGTCTATGTCTGTCGGGACTTGGACCTCTCAAGATAGCAAGACGATTAGAGAGTGAAAAAATACCAACACCCACGGAGCATTTGAATCGGCATGGAAGGAATCATTCAAACCCAAAACCTGTTGAACCTTATCGGTGGAGTGAAAACTCAATCAATCACATTTTAGCCAATCGTCAATACACCGGATGTACCGTCAACTTCAAGACCACATTTGTTAGTTTCAAAGTGAAAAAGACCGTACACATCCCTAAAGAAAAATGGCAGATCATCCCGAACACGCAGGAAGCAATCATTGATGAAGATACCTTCGACCGTGTGCAAGAGCTTCGTGACCACCGCCGCAGAATCACAGCAACAGGTAGAACAAGTCTCTTTTCCGGACTTCTGTATTGCGCCGATTGCGGTTCAAAGCTATATTACTGTGCCGCCAAAAGTATCAAAGTGGAAAATGAGTTTTACCGTTGCTCGCTGTATAAAGATAACAGAGGTGCTTGTACCATCCACTATATTCGTGATGTGGTGCTTAAAGCAATCGTACTTGATGCAATCAGGGCAGTCGCAAAATATGTCGGTGAGTTTGAACCTGTCTTTCTTCATTTCTTCGCAAAGCAAAATGTAGCCGCAAAAGAAAACAATATTCGCACAATGAAGCAGAATATTGAAAAATCCAAGAAGCGTATTGCCGATCTTGATAAGCTGATTGAGCGAATCTATGAGGACACGATCTTCGGCAATCTCTCGGAAGACCGTTTCCGCAGAATGTCCCAAAGCTATGAAAATGAGCAAAAAGACCTGCTTGCCGCAGTAGAACGCGACGAGCAGGCGTTACGGAAGGCAGAGCAGGAAAAGGTGGATTTACGTGTGTTCCTTGAAATGATACGAAAATGCAGTGACCTCAAGGAACTGACACCGACTATTGTAAACACACTCATCAAGCGCATTGAAGTGCATGACAGCATAAAAGACGAAAACGGCAGAAAACACGTGCCTATCGACATTTACTTTACCGCCGTTGGTATCATCAATATTCCGACAGAAAATGAAATCAAGCAGGCGATGGAAGAAATCCTCTCCCAAGCCAAAACATCTGCGTAAAAACGCAGTATACGGTGCAACCCTTTTGGACCACACCGTATACTACATACTGATTGTCCTTAGGAACGACGTCCTAAACCACGCCGCGGCTTGTCTTTTTATCACTTTCGCAAGGCTTCTCTTACGCACGATATTTCGCGGAAGAGAAGCAGATTACTTTAAATCATTTGTTTTTTGCAATTTTTCTCTGAATGAGCTTTACGAGCTCTACAATCGGAATGACGCAGAAGCCGAGTCCGGCGGCAACGGCATATTCTCCGAGCCCGACGGCGGTAAAGCCGAACGCATCTGCGAGGAAAGGCACTTCACATACAAGAGTAGTTGCAAGCAAAGAGCCGAGCGCAGATAGGAACAGCACCTTATTGTGACTTTGCATAGTGAAAAGGCTTCCGCGCTGTGAGCGCATATTAAAGCTGTGGAAAATTTCAGCCATTGACATTGTAAGAAACGCCATGGTCATGCCGTGAGAGCTGTTTGTGAGCGCCCATGTACCCGTGTCAATGAAATGTCCGATAAAATACGAAGCAAAAACAAGGAGCGTGACAATGATTCCCTGATATGCAACGTCGGCAGCCATGCCGCCCGCAAATATGCCGGCCTTTGCGTCACGCGGTTTACGCTTCATTATGTCGGCTTCCGCCTTTTCCATACCGAGCGCAAGCGCCGGGAAGCAGTCGGTGACAAGATTTATCCAAAGCAAATGTACAGGCTTCAGTATCGTGATGCCCATAAGAGAGGCGAGGAAAATGCTGAGCACCTCGCTCATGTTTGAACCAAGCAAAAACTGTATTGCCTTGCGTATGTTGTCGTATATACGTCTTCCCTCTTCGACCGCTCCCACAATCGTTGCAAAGTTATCGTCCGCAAGCACCATATCGGCGACATTTTTGGTCACATCGGTTCCGGTGATACCCATTCCTACGCCTATATCCGCGGATTTGATGGACGGAGCGTCGTTTACGCCGTCTCCCGTCATTGCGGTAACAAATCCCGCCGAGCGCCATGCGTTGACAATACGCGTTTTATGCTCAGGCTGTACCCTCGCGTAAACGCTTATATTACGAAATTCTTTTTCAAACTCCTCATCGCTCATTTCATTAAGCTCAGTGCCGGTCACGGCTCTTGCGCCGTCCGTAAGAATCCTAAGCTCTTTTGCGATAGCCACTGCGGTGTCAATATGGTCACCCGTTATCATAATCGGACGGATTCCGGCGCTTCTGCACTCCGCAATTGCGTCCTTTACCTCGGGGCGCACAGGGTCTATCATACCGCAAAGACCTGTAAAGCAAAGCTCCTTTTCAAGCTCTTCGGGCGAGTATTCCGCGGGAGCTTCGCTCCATGTGCGCTCGGCACAGGCAAGCACACGAAGCGCTCTGTCCGCCATCTCCTTGTTATGTTCGAGTATTTCCGAGCGCTTCTCTTCCGTCATCGGAACGGGAACGCCGTCCTTCAGATAAGAGGTGCAAAGTCCGATAACCACGTCCGGCGCACCCTTTGTATACTGCACGATTCCTCTCTCGGTTTCATGAACGGTCGTCATCATTTTTCTCATGGAATCGAAAGGCGCTTCTCCGATACGAGGCTCAGCCTTCTTGAGGTCATATTTAGGAAGTCCGAGCTTGTTTGCAAAAGCCACAAGCGCGGCCTCGGTAGGTTCGCCCGTGACGCTTCCGTCCTCGTCAAGCTCTGCATCCGAGCAGAGCGCAAGACCTATGGCAAGCCGTCCTTCGTTCTCGCAGAAGGAATCGACAACGGTCATTTTGTTCTGTGTAAGAGTTCCTGTTTTGTCAGAGCAAATTATCTGCGCGCATCCGAGCGTCTCAACGGCGGTCAGGCGGCGGATTATCGCCCTGCGCTTTGACATATTGGTAACGCCTATTGAAAGCACGACGGTAACGACTGCGGCAAGTCCTTCGGGAATCGCCGCAACCGCGAGAGAAACCGCAACCATGAACGAATCGAGCATTGATTTGAACTCAAACCCGCCTGCTCTGAAGAGCTGTACGGCAAAAACAACGGCGCAAATACCGAGCACAAGCCACGTAAGGACCTTTGAAAGCTGAGCGAGCTTTATCTGGAGAGGCGTTGCGCCTTCCTTTGCCTGTGCAAGCGCACCTGCAATTTTGCCCATCTCGGTTTCCATTCCGGTGCCCGTCACAACCATTTTTGCTCTGCCGTAAACGACGGTGCTTCCCATATACGCCATGTTCTTTCGGTCGCCGAGAAGAACGTCCTTTGCCCCGTCCGAAAGATTGATTATGTCAATGAATTTGTTTACCGGCACAGACTCGCCGGTGAGAGCGGCTTCTTCGACTTTCAAGCCCGCGCTTTCAATGATTCTTCCGTCTGCGGGAACGGCGTCGCCCGCCTCAAGCAGAACAATATCTCCGACAACAAGGTCTTCGCTTCTGACCGACACGATTTTTCCGTCGCGCAAAACCTTTGATGTTGCCGCCGACATTTCCTGAAGAGCTTCTATCGCCTTTTCCGCCTTGCTTTCCTGATAAACGCCGAGCACTGCGTTTACAATGACAACCGCAAGAATGATTATGACGTCCGCAAAGCTCTCGTTCTGCACGGCGGCAAGCACTCCGCTGACAGCCGCCGCCGCAAGCAGAATAATAATCATCGGGTCTGCCATCTGCTCAAAGAAACGGCGGACAAGCGATTTTCCTTTTGCCTCTTCCAGTTTGTTTTTTCCGTTTTTCTCAAGCCGTTTTTCAGCCTCGGCTGAGGAAAGACCGCTTTCCGAGGATTCGAGCTCTGAAAGCACGGCTTCTTTTTCTTCGCAGTAAAATTTCATTTTCCTCTCCTCAAAAAAACAAATCCGTGGACTGCCGAAGCCGTACACGGACCTTTATCCCTATCATTTCGGGGAGGACACACGCATAGCTTTGGCAGTTACACATGAGTCTGGTAATTTAAAGCAAGCCAGACTGACAAGTAGCCGAGAATGTTGACTTGCTACGCGCTATTGCGCGCTTACTACTCCCTCACACAGAATTTATGATATTTATATCTTATCACAGGCACAAAACTTTGTCAACAGTTTTTCGGGATTTTTTTACTTATCGTAAAAATCCGCATTTTATTTGCCGAAAGCGGTCTTTTTTTGCGTAAATTTAAAATTTCGGCATTGAATATTCCTGTTTTTTGAAAATCTTTCAAATTCCGATACATATTACGCCCAAAAAAGCGAAATATTAAAAATAAAACCCGAAAAAATTTTGTCACTGTATCAAAAAAACAAAAATATGCGCCCGTGCGGGCGCGCGGAGGTTATTTTATGAAAAGAATTATTTCCCTGTTACTTGCCGCTGTGCTTACAGCGCTCATTTTCTCGTCGTTTGCCGGTTGCGGAAAAAAAGGCGAAAAACCTGACGGAACAGACACCTCGGACAAGACTTCCGAATCATCCGGAAACCTTACGGACGGAGGAGAAAAAAATGAGAATGTGTCCGACGTCCTGGAGCTTCTGACAAAAGTGTGGGACAGCTATTCGGATGACGAAAAGTTCCCCGCCATGGGAGGAGATTTCAGTGAAGAAAACATGACAGACGGCGCACCCGGAAGATACGGAATCGAAGACGCGGAAGCACTCGACTATAACTTCTGTATCCCCGCCGCTTCCATACCGCTCATAGATGACGCGGCATCACTTGTTCACATGATGAATGCAAACACGTTTACCTGCGGAGCTTTCCATCTGCGAGACAAAAAGGATATTTCGGATTTTGCCGCATCTCTCAGCGGAGCGATCTCGGAGCGCCAGTGGATTTGCGGATTTCCCGACAAATACGTCATAATCTCGGTTGACGACTATGTTGTTTCCGCGTTCGGACACGAAGACCCTGTAAACACCCTCAAAGCTAAAATTACCGATATTTACAAAAGTGCATCGGTACTCTACGACGCGCCCTTAAATACCGACTGAGGTCGCTCCGTCATGGTTTTCTCCGGGATTCCCTTTCTGTTTTATTTTCTTCCCTGCGTTCTGCTTGTTTATTTTGCCGTTCCCGAAAAAATCAAAAATTTTGTGCTTCTGCTGTCAAGTCTGATTTTTTATGCATGGGGTGAGCCGAAATACCTCATTCTAATGCTCTTTTCCGTGACGCAAGGATATTTTTTCGCGCTTTTTATCGAAAAATACCGCGGAAAGCCTCTTTCAAAAGTCCTGATGATAATTTCGGTCTCCGTCAGCTTTGCACTGCTTATATACTGCAAGTACACCGACTTCTTTATCGGGAATTTCAATGCTCTTACGGGGCTTTCCGTCCCACTTCTTAAAATTGCGCTTCCCATCGGCATCAGCTTTTACACCTTTCAAATTGCAAGCTATACCGTTGACGTATACCGCGGAAATGCGGCAGCACAGCATAGCTATATAAATCTTGCCGCGTATGTTACAATGTTTCCCCAGCTCATCGCCGGACCTATTGTACGTTATGCCGATATTGCGTCACAGCTTGAGAGGCGAACACATTCCGCCGAGAAAGCCGCGAAGGGCATATGGCGGTTTATCATAGGTCTGTCGAAAAAAGTCCTGTTTGCAAACACCCTTTCCGAAATCTGTTCCGCCTTCGGCAAAGCATCGGAAGCGTCTGTGCTGTTTTTCTGGCTGTATGCTGTCTCATTTACGCTTCAGATTTATTTCGATTTTTCGGGTTACAGCGATATGGCAATAGGTCTCGGCAAAATATTCGGCTTCGACTTTTCCGAGAACTTTAATTACCCGTATATTTCCGGAAGCATTACCGAATTTTGGCGGCGGTGGCACATTTCCCTCGGCTCTTGGTTCAGGGACTATGTGTACATTCCGCTCGGCGGCAACCGCGTCTCAAAAGGACGCCATATCTTCAATATTTTTGTTGTCTGGATGCTCACGGGCTTCTGGCACGGCGCCGCATGGAACTTTATTTTCTGGGGACTTTTCTTCGCGGTGCTCCTGACGCTCGAAAAAAACTTTTTCGGAAATCTGCTCAGAAAATCAAAAGTAATAAGTCATATATACGTTCTTCTTGCGGTAACTGTCAGCTTTGTTATATTCGACGCGCCGAGTATGGGAGATGCATTTTCATGTATTCGTTCAATGTTTGGCGCGGGAAATATTCCTTTTTCGTCGGCTGAGGCAGTTTACTATCTGAGAAGCAACGCAGTGCTCCTTCTTGCGGCAGCCGTCGGTGCAACACCGCTTCCGAAGCGCCTTATTTCCCTTCTGCGCGGAAAAAAGAGACTTATCCCTGTGTTCGGTATTGCCGAGCCGCTTGTCTGCGCATCTCTTTTTCTTGTGTCCGCCGCATTTCTTGTCAGCGGCTCTTTTAATCCATTCCTCTATTTCAGATTCTGAAAGACGGAGCAAAGTATGAAAAGCAAAGCAAAAAACCTGTGCCTTATATGCCTTATGTCCGTGATACTGGGTGGATTTTCGATATGGGCGTTTCTGAAGCCCGCAGATAAATTTTCGGAAAGCGAGAGACGCATGCTTGCGTCATTTCCGAAGCTAAGCGCCGACGCGGTTATGAGCGGCAAATTTGCAAAAGACTTTGAAAGCTATGTAACCGACCAGTTTCCGATGCGTGAGACGTTCAGAAGCGCAAAAGCATTTTTCTCTTTATACGCACTCGCAAGAAGCGACGTCGGCGGCGTTTTTGTGTCTGACAGTCACATATCAAAAATCGAATATCCAATGAGCACAAGCTCTCTTGGCTACGCGGCGCGGAAATTCAGGCGCATATATGAAAAGTACCTTGCCGATTCGGGCGCACACGTTTATCTTGCCGTCATACCGGACAAAAACTCATTTGTCTCAAAGAAAGTGCCGAAAATCGACTGCGAAAAGTTTGCCGAATATCTGAGAGAAAAGACGGATTTTATGGAATATATCGATATTTTTCCGTTTCTCTCGCTTGACGATTATTACAGAACCGACATTCACTGGCGTGAGGAAAAAATTTCGGACGTCGCATCGGAGCTTGCGGGGCGAATGGGCACAACTCTTCAGGCAAAATACAAAAAAGAGCTTGTTTCAAATGATTTTCGGGGCGTATATTACGGTCAGCTTGCACTTCCCGTCCGTCCGGACGAGCTTTATGTGCAAAGAAGCGAATTTCTTGACAAATGCCGCGTGTTTGACTATGAATCCGAGCGCGAAATACCCGTTTACAACATTGATAAGCTAAACGGATATGACTTTTACGAGGTTTTTCTTTCAGGTTCTCTGTCGCTTATAACCATTGAAAATCCAAATTCAACATCCGAAAAAGAACTTGTGCTGTTCCGCGATTCTTTCGGAAGCAGCATCGCGCCGCTCCTTGCCGAGGGCTACTCCAAAACAACCCTTGTCGATATCCGCTATTTGTCGAGCGAGCTTCTGTCGTCGTTTATATCCTTTGACAACGCAGACGTTCTTTTTCTGTACTGCACCACAGTTCTTAACAACAGCATTGCATTTAAATGAAAAGACTTTGCGCCGTTTTTCGCTTTGTCGGATAAATTTGCAAAATGCAAAGCCCACGGAAAATTTTTCAAGTAAATTTTAAGGTCACCGAAGCCAAATTCGGTGACCTTTTTGTATTTCATTTATTTTTCGTCCGTTCAGGCTTTTCCGCAGACAAGCTCAACGTCCCACTCTGCAAGATACTGTGCAAGGAGCACC
>JBJFAQ010000013.1:0-1885 GCA_051887995.1 Eubacteriales bacterium | reverse complement strand
ATTATTATGTAAACTCGGAAAATGAGGTGCAATGGGTTGCCGCTGTTTTTGGCGGTAAGCTTGTGAGTAGCCTTTTGCCGTCTTACGGCGGTTTGAAATGATATTCTCCGCATTGTCATTGTAGGGGACGGGTTTCCCGTCCCGCTTGGGTTGCTGAAATTATCGGGTTACACTAAAAATGACGTAAACCACGGCTTTTTGCCGCCTTACGGCGGTGTGAAAAAAATAATGGCGTGAACGCCATAATTTTTTTCACGAAGCACCGCACACGATTGTGTGTTTTCTTGGCTTTTGTGTTGTCGGTTAGTTTGATGCTTTACTGTTGCTTTTGTGTGCGGTGCTTTGGGGGATTTCGCCCGTTGCGACGGGCGACAAGGGTGGCGCTGCCCCCGATTTTAAAATCTCTGATTTTAAAATTGACCCCACTGCAGCCTTTGAAAAGGCTGGCGAAACTTTTATATTTTTATTCTCTTACTTTTAATATGGGATATCCCGCTTCATACGGCTTAACTGCTTCGGGAAAGCTGTCGGCATATCTGAAAATTTCCTCCGCAAGCCCCGATTCATCGAGAAATCCCGTCAGCTCCGAAAGCGGCTTGTTAAACATTGACGGACAGATGGACGCTATGGAAATGACCTGTTTCCCGCCCAATTCCATTATTCGATAGGGCCATATGCGGCAGTCAAAGGGCTTTTCATCTCCCAGACGGCAGCCGCTTGACCTGTCCAGCATGGGGCAGTAATACAGCCCGTCAGCGTCCTCGGACATTTTCATCAGCCTTGCGTCCCCTTTGGAAACAAACTCCGTTTCGGGGAAATCGGCTTTTATCCTTTCATACAGCTTTTCGTCTATGAGCGGGGTTTCCCAGAGGTCGTATCTGTCGAAAACGCAGCAGATACGGCAGCTTGCGCAGTCTGAGCCTTTGAGTATTTTTTTGAGCATGGTATCCTTCCTTGGTTATCAGTTTGCCTGAGAGTTTACAATATCGTTCATTCTTCTTATCTCGTCGGCAACGGAACGTGCAACTTCGGAGCTTTCAACGGCATTTTCGGAGTTCCTTGCAACTGCCAGCGAGATCTGCGACATCTTCTCCTTAACGGACGCTGCGGAGCTTGCCTGACTCTCTGTCAGGTCTGTGATAAACTTGGCATGCTCGGAGCTTTCGGCGGAAATGGCAATAACGTCGCTCATTCTGTCGGCAACATTCATGGCAAGAGCAGTGCCCCTGTCAACCGCTTCAATGGAGGTATGTATTAGGTCGGAGGTGTTCTTTGCGGCTTCTGCGGATTTGGTTGCGAGATTGCGCACCTCATCGGCAACAACTGCGAAGCCCTTGCCCGCTGCGCCCGCTCTTGCGGCTTCTACTGCGGCGTTGAGCGCAAGGATATTTGTCTGGAATGCGATGTCCTCGATCGCCTTGATAATGGTTTCGATCTGGTGGGACGCATCGGTGATATCCGACATAGCGGTGACCATTTTCTTGACTTCATCGTTGTTTTCAATGAGCATATCGGAGCTTCTCTGAGCGGCAGCGGCTGCCTTTTCGGCTTCTGCAAGGCTCTTTTCGGATTCCTCGGTGATATTGGCAATATCGCTTGCTATATCGGAAATGGTCTGCTCCTCTTCCTCACATGATGAACTGAGCGATGCGGCAACGCTTTCCATTTTGTCTATGCTTGCTTCGAGATTTGCGGAGATCTGACCGATAGCGTCAATAACTCTTACATTCTCGTCCATAAGCTGCTGAGTGCTTTCCATCTGGCTGTTGACCTGACCGAGAAGACCTTCGGCTTCCGTCTGAGCTTCTTTGGACTGTCCGATAAATTTGTTGCAGCATTTGAGAAGATAATTAAGGAGAAATGCGCCGACGTTCAGACCGAGTAT
>JBJFAQ010000012.1:0-8283 GCA_051887995.1 Eubacteriales bacterium | reverse complement strand
CATCTTCTTTGAGCCTGCTTTGAAGAACTTATGAGTAACAAGCCCCTCTTCGATAATACGTCCGACTGTCATACGGGGATTGAGCGAGGAATACGGGTCCTGGAAGATGATCTGAAGGTCCTTGCGCAAAAGACGCATCTCGCTGTATTTAAGGCGCTTCAGGTCAACGCCGTCGTCGAGCATCGCCTCATATTTTGCAAATTCTTCATCATTTAAATAAGGCGCTTTCAAATCGTCTATTTGCTTTTCGATTTCCGTCATAGAACTCAAAATTTCGCTTTTTTCGGTCAAAAGCGCGTTGCGCCGCTTGTTCAGCTTTGCAATTTTGCCTCTCAGCTTATCTGCCTTTGCCGTATCCTCAGAGACCTGCTCTTCAAGAGCGCCGATTTCAAGGTCTAAATCGTCTGTTTTTCTTCCAAGCTCGTCTGCGGAGAACGCGAGCTTATATCTGCTGAGAAGAAGAGCTGCTCCACGCTTTGTTTCCTTTACCATAAAGCCGCCGAGAATCTTCGCACAGCAGTCAAGCGCCGTGCGTGCTTCGCACGCGGCAAGATTCTTGTCCTGCAAGTCAAAGAAAGTGGCCGAATCTCCGAGCTTATCGCACTTTTCCGCAAGCTCATCGGCGTGAGCCTGTGCCTTGCGGTAGCGGGCGATATATTTTTCGGCATTTGCAAGGGTGTCAAGCACATATTTGGGTGCAACGGTATCAATAGACCGACCATAGTACATTGTACTGCCCGCGGTCTGCTCGTAGAGCTGAAGCAGAACTCGTCCCAGCGTGGATTTTCCGCAGCCTGACTCACCTACAAGACCAAAGGTTTCACCCTTGTAAATATCAATCGAAATATCCTCGTTTGCCCGGTTATATATCTGTTTTGCAAATATGGAAGACTTTGCAAGCGGGAAGTACTTTTTCAGATTAGTTATTGACAGTAATTTCTGCATGCTCAGCACTTCTCCTTTCTCCCTTATCCGGGTAGAAGCAGCGAACCAACTGTCCATCTGCCACCTTTACGAGCGCGGGCTCTTCATCAATGCATTTCTGAGTGCAATATTTGCATCTGGGAGCAAATTTACAGCCCTTCGGCAGGTCAAGCGGATGAGGCACAACGCCGGGAATCGGATCAAGCTTCGCGCGGTCGTCATTAAGCCTCGGAATAGAGAACATCAGTCCCTCGGTGTATGGATGGCTTTGCTTACAGTCGGAGAATATCACTCGTGCAGGAGCTTGTTCAACCACCTGACCGCAGTACATTACCACAACATCGTCCGCCATCTCGTTGATGACTCCGAGGTCATGGGTAATGAACATGATAGCAGTGCCGTTTTCCCTTTGAAGCTCGTTCATAAGGCGAAGTATCTGCGCCTGAATTGTAACGTCGAGAGCCGTAGTAGGCTCATCGGCGATAAGAATGTCGGGTTTGCAGGCAAGCGCCATGGCAATCATGACTCGCTGGCGCATACCTCCGGAAAGCTGGTGCGGGTACTGCTTTGCAACAGCTTCGGGATTCGGAATCTGCACCGCGCGGAGCATCTCGACAACCTTTGACTTTGCTTCCTTTTTACTCATGTTCTGATGAATCATGAAAGGCTCGGAAAGCTGTCTTTCCACAGAAAACACTGGGTTAAGGCTGGTCATAGGTTCCTGGAAAATAACAGAAATGCGGTTTCCGCGGATATGGTACATTTCCTGTGTTGAAAGAGTTGCAAGGTCGCGTCCGTCAAAAGTAACCGTTCCGCCGGCAATATAGCCGTTGGCGTCAAGCAGACGAAGGATACTCATTGCCGAAACGCTCTTGCCTGAGCCGGACTCACCCACAATTCCAAGGGTACGTCCGCGCTCAATTGAATACGAAACGTCATTTACTGCTTTTACCGTTCCGTTTCGTGTTCTGAAATATGTGTGGAGGTTTTTTACCTCAAGTAACGGTTCTGACATTATTTTTCCACCTCCGATTTAGGATCAAGAACATCGCGCATGGTGTCGCCGATGATGTTGATGCATATAACAACGATGGAAAGGAAGAGTGCCGGGAAAAGCCATCTCCACCAGAAAGACTGAATAACGAGCGCATTGCGCGAGCCGTCAAGCATATTTCCCCATGTAGGACGCGGAAGCTGAACGCCGAAGCCAAGGTAAGACAGCGACGACTCGGTAAGCATACAGCCTGCAAAATCCAGCGTGACCGTAACAAGAATAACGGAAATGATGTTGGGAAGTATGTGCCTGAAGGCAATTCTTCTCTCCTTGACGCCCATAGAGCGCGCGGCGGTAACAAATTCCTTTTCGCGCTCGGCAAGAATCTGACCTCGGACGAGCTTTGCAAGACCCGTCCACGAAAGAAGTCCGAGAATTATCATAATAATGAAGATACGGACATCCTCATGCAGGTTTGACGCCTGGAGTATTGCCGAGAGACACAGTGCAAACGGCAAAAACGGAATCGCACCGAAAATTTCAACGACACGCATAAGTACCATGTCCACCGCACCTCCGAAATATCCGGAAATACAGCCTATTATAATACCTATTATGGTAGAAACAATTACCGCAACAGCCCCGACTGTCATCGTCATCTTACCGCCGTTCATCAGGCGGTTGAAAACGTCGCGTCCAAGGTCGTCGGTACCCATGAGATACCCTTTAAGCCCCCAGCTGCCGACATATTCGCCGTCCTTGAAGGCGTAATTCTGAAAACCGCTTGAAATTACGGTATCAACAGCGCCCTCTTTCTGGAGTTTTTCCGGAACATCGCACTGATTGCGGTAGCTCTGCCCCCATGCATATGTTCTTCCCTGCTCTGTGACAAGTGTGAAGTGACGAGTGCCGGCCGAAACAGCTACAACATCGTCTCCCTCGGGAATTTCGGGAACAGGTTCTTTCATTCCCGCAACGACAATCTCACCGTCTTCAGTCACAAGCGCAACAGCGCCTCCTGTCGCGGCGATATCAACCAGCTTTCTGTCGCCGATATAATCGACAAGGTTTACAACGGAAGTTCCTCCGTTCTCATTCGGAATGCTGATTTTATCAAATTTTGTGCTCTTACCGGAAACAAATCTTCCCTGTTCGTCGATAGCGTAGATGCTGTCGTTCGTAAACGCGATTTTTTCTATCTTCTGACCGTCTTCTTTTCCGTATTTGATTACGGATGAAAGGTTTGTCGCGCTCAGGTTGTCATTTCCCCATGCATAGATAGTGCCGTCATCCATAAGGATAGCGGTTACCTGATTTCCGCATGCAAGCTGTTTTACGGCAGACGCATCAATTGTGCCGTTTAGAATTTCATCCGGCATTGGACGGCAGGAAGCAATCATCGAGCCGTCAAGTCCGTACTGACCGTTGTCATATACGCCCCATGCGTAAACGTGTCCGTCCTCGGAAATCGCAATGCAGTGGTCTGAACCTGCGGCAACATGAACAATCTTCGAGTTTTTAACCTCGTCCGGAATGTTCATGACATTTACTTTTTTGTCTTTTGAAAACGTGCTGAAATAACCCCACATATACACGTTTCCTTCGGTGTCAAGACCGATAGTAAAGGTGCTTCGGGAGGAAATTTCAATCGTGCCGTCCTTCATCGCGTTCGGAATCTTCATCAGGCTCATTGTAGGAGCAATGTTTGTGTGAAGCGCTTCCATTCCGCTCTCCGTAAGGTCAACGGGAGAGATCATCGGACCTATAAAAACGAAAAGGAACATGCATATAAGAACTATTACCGCTACTGTTGCAATGGGCTTGCGAAAGAAGCGCTTTACGGCGAGCTTGGAAGGGCTGTCGTACCGCTCATCCGCCACAGTCAGTTCCTTTGACGCGCCGAAAAACATTCGGCGAAGCCATTTGAGGGGCGTAAATACTCTCTTTTTGGAGGATGTTTTCTTGTTATCCATGCAGTCCTCCTTACTTGTTAACGCGGACACGAGGGTCAGCGATACCATATGCGATGTCAATTATAAGGTTTCCGAGAAGTCCTATAATAACGTAGAACATCTGAAGCAGCAGCACTACCTCAAAGTCCTTGTTATTCAGGCTCAGAATATATATACGGCCGACACCGTTAAGGCCAAAAATATTTTCAATCATAATTGAACCGGAGAAAATGCCGAGAAACCATCCGATAACAAGCGTAATAATCGGAATAAGCGCATTTCTCCATGCATGACTGTATACCACCACTTTTTCGCGAAGTCCTTTTGCTCTTGCGGTGCGAATGCAGTCAAGAGACAGTGCTTCAGTCATTGAAGCTCTGACATATCTGGTCATGCCGCCGAGAGACGAGAATGTCATAACAATAAGCGGCAGTGCCATGTAATAAAGCCGGTCAAGCAGCGCCCTCATGCCCGTGTAATTCGAGCCCGGCGTTTTCATACCGGATACCGGGAACCAGCCCAGAATAATTGCAAAAAGCCATATAAAGACTATTGCAGTGATAAATGTCGGTATACTGTAACCGATAATTGTGCCGACCTGAACCGCAGTATCGCGTCGGCTTCCTCTGTGAACGGCGCAAAAAATTCCGAGCGGAATTGTTATTGCCAAAGCAAAAATTGTTGCAAAAATATTGATAAAAATCGTATTTTTCATCGGCTCGGCAAGGACCTCCTGCGCAGGCCTGTCATACTCATAGCTGTAGCCGAAATCTCCTTGAAGAATACCCTGGTATGTACCGTTAATCGGCACAACACCAAGCCAGCCGAGATAACGAACGAATATGTTCTGATCTGTTCCCAGTTCTTTCCTCAGCTGTTCCACTTTTGCTGTATACAGTTCGCCTGCATTGGGAGCGTTTTTGAGTGCCTGCTTATACTGCTCCGCCTCGGCAACTGCTCTGTCAAAGGGAATCATTGTGTACACAACGAACATCAGAAAGGAGAGAATGAGCATAACGATTACCATGTAACCGAGCCTCTTTAGTATATACTTACCCATGTTTTTCTCCCTTATACTCTCAAAAATACTCAGAAATCGAGCTTTTTAGAACGAACGTATCGGGCAAATGTCCCATAATGCCCGTTTTTTCACATATTATAAAATTCAAGAATGGGGCAACCGGTTTGGCTGCCCCACTCCCACATTATGTGAACGTCAATTCAACCGTGAATTATTCGGAAACAACGTTAGCATAAAGAACTGCGCGGGCAGGACCGAAGAACGGGCTGGTTACGAAATTCTGAAGCTTTGCGTTGAATACGTCGTAATAATAGTTGGAATACAGAGGAATATCAGGCATAAGCTCATTCCATCTCTCGATGTAAGCCATCCACCATTCGTTATACTCTTCCTCAGTCGTTGCGTTGTATACCATTGCCATGGAGAGGTAATCCATACCGAGCTTGTCGCCGGATGCCTCAACAGCTTCTGCGTATGTCAGCTTGGGAGCCGTGATATCATACGGGAATGCATAGTCATACTCGTCATAGAGCTTGTTAACGCTGTAATCGAAGTATGCAGGGTCTGTGGACCAGTTGTATGCATAGTCATAAATAGAGGAGTTCCAGCCTGTAGCAAGGTTGAACATGCCATAAGTAGGAGTTCCGCTGTAACCGTAGGAAGGCTCACGATAAATCTCACCAAGAAGCTTTGTAAAGTCACCGGTTGTTGCACGGATAACCATACCTGCAGCTGCAAGGTCAGAGCTGTTGGCAAGAGTTGTGCTGAGAAGGTCTGATACCGGGTTCGGAGAAGAACCAAACCAGTTGATTGCAAGAGGCATATAGTATTCGCCGTTAACGAGAACTGTCTTGTAAGTAACACCGTCTGTGTTGGAAACAGTTGCGTATGTCTTGTTTACGCCGTCGCAAGCCTCTGCCTCTTCAGCAGTCAGCTTCTTATAGCGAACAGAGTCAACGCCGGTTGCACCCTCTACATAAGCTTCGCCCTTGGAGTTGTAAACCCATCCGCCTTCTTCAAGAACGGACTTAGCGTTTTCAAGGGAGTAGGAATAGTCGATAAGGTCGATGTCGTCCTTAACTGCCTTCCACATAGAGAAGTCAGGGCTGTAAGGTCCGTCAACGACTGAACCGTAACCGCCTGTGAATGTCTGGCAGAACTCGGTTCTGTTGAGAAGGTATGTGACTGCCTGACGTACTTCCTTAAACATTGTAGGACCGAAGTCGCACTCGAACTCGATCTTACCGTAACCTGCTCTCTGGTAATGAACCTCGGAGAAGTTTGTGCCGTCAACTACCTCAAGTGCAGCCTTTGTTGCGTCGCCGCCGGTGATACCGGAGAGAACGTCAACCTCGCCGTTCTTGAGCATGTCAAGCTGAGTTTCCTCAATAATCTTGACATAAACAACTGTCTCGATTGCGGGTGTCATACCCTCAAAGTTACCCTTGTAAAGCGGGTTAGCCTTAAGAGTTACCTGCTTTGTGGATGCATCCCACTCAGCGATTGTATAAGGACCGGTGAAAGGAGAAGTAACATCATAACGATTTGCAGCGATCTCTGCGGATTTTACGTAAAGCTCGCCTGCTTCGTCCTTTTCATAGTAGTTGTCGCTGAGGTATGCGCCGTTTCCGTCATCCTTAACTTCTACGCCGTCACCGCAGACAAGAGCAACCTCATCAGGGCTTACTGCGCCATAGGTGTATGCGAAGTAGTAGGGATAATAGTCGGAGGATACAGTTACGGAGAACTTGTATTCACCGAGAAGGCGAACGCCGGAAAATTCCTTCGTGGGAACTACTTCTGCATCTTCTGCTACTTCTGCATCAGGTCCCTCGTAAGCGCTGAATGTATCATAGCCTACAAATGCCTGACCGCTCATTCCGGAGTGACCTGCACCGACGGATACGGGAGATGAGAAGGAAAGGATACCTGCAACATAGTTCTCAGCCTTGATGGGAGAACCGTCGCTGAAGGTAAGACCTTCGTTGAGCTCGATTTCGATGGTGTATGTACCGTCATCGTTTTCGGTCTCAGTGTGGTTCTTTACAGCAGTCTTATTCCACTGGTAAGAGCCGCTCTGGTCTACTTCCATTGTGGAATATCCGGAAGTAAGTCTGCTGATATCCTGGTCAGCTGCTCCGGCGGAGCTGCCTCCGAAGCCCGGCCAACGGAAGTCGCCGGAAAGCTCTGTTGTGTTGCCGAGAATGACCTTGGTACCTGCCTCGATCTTGCGCTCGACAACGTCCGGCTGCTCAGATGTTCCGGAAGCGGTATCAGTATCATTGTCAGTGCCTTTTTTGCCGCAGGAAGCGAGCAGGCAGCTGCAAATCATGATAACCGCCAGGAACAGAGCAAGAATTTTCTTGTTCATGGAAATTTGCCTCCAATTAAAATTTCAATTCAGTGTTTCTCGGCTTACATATGATGCAAACGGCACGACCGCAGCCAAACGGTAATTTTGAGCATGCGGACATATAAATCCTCTTAAAGACCGTCCGCACGCACAGCGATTGCGCTATGCGTTATAATGCAAACAGATACAACACGTCATTGTTTTATAATTGTAACCTATTGATACGATTTTGTCAATAGAAAATAACGAAATCGTCACTTTTTTCATCAGTTTGACAAAAAATACGGCTCATTTTTTTACTTATTTACCATATATGCGTTTGTTTTTTGTTTTATTTCCGAAGAAAACATGTCGGCGCTTCATCTCCGCAAAAAATTTATGCAAAATATCCGCAAAACTGTCTTTCGGAAGAATTTATACCAAAACAGCGGCATGACCAAACGGTCATGCCGCTAAGTGACTGTCAGACGAGGACGGAAAATGCGTCAAGCCGTTTTTTTCGGCTTTTTTCGACAAAATTCCGTTTTTCGCGCATCAGTGAACGATGCAACGCTCGGTGTCCTTATCAAAAATATGGATTCTGGACGTATCAAATGCAACCTTGATTTGATCGCCGGCACGCGAGGTGGAACGTGGAGATACTCTTGCAATGAGGTTTGTTTCTCCGACCTTGAGGTAGAGATAAATCTCAGCGCCCATAAGCTCGGTGACTTCAACATCTGTATCAACCACGGAATCAGCCAGCGTTGCAAGATGAACAGGCTCGTCGTGAATCGCCTCGGGACGTATTCCGACAATAACCTCTTTGCCGATATACTCCTGAATGGCATCGGTGTTCTTCTCTGCCGGGAGCTTAACCGTGTGGTTTTCTTCAAATGTAAAGTACAGGTCGTCGCCTTTCTTCTCAATGATTCCATTGATAAAGTTCATCTGAGGAGTTCCGATGAATCCGGCAACGAATATGTTGCAAGGCTTGTCATAAAGGTTCTGAGGCGTGTCTACCTGCTGGATAACGCCGTCCTTCATAACTACGATACGG
>JBJFAQ010000011.1:0-8313 GCA_051887995.1 Eubacteriales bacterium | reverse complement strand
GAAATATCCTTCTTCCTTTACTTCGGCCTCAACGCTTGTTCTCATACCCTTTTCGAGGTCGTATGTGGTAAAGACAACGGTACTCGGCGCTTTTGCTTCGATGAGAATACCTTCGACAGCGGGAATGGTTGAGCGGTTTACGGCAGCGGCCATAAGAGGAGCAACGGCAGAAGCCGCTTTTTCTCGGTTGAAAATTATTTTCATGTTTTATAATACCTCCGTTCGGAAATTTACGTTAGTTATCCGGATTTGTTTCTCCCGGCATAGAAAGAAAAGAATGATAAGAATGATTAGAATATAAATAGAATTATTATTGTATGTTAAAATTGTGGAAAGATGTTACATTGCTTTATTTTCAAGGGTTTTTCGGGTGTTTCATAATATGAAAACATGTAAGAAAACCCGGTGAAAAGCCGATTGTAATTTGTGGAAAACCGAAAACGAGGAAAAAATTAAGTTTTTCATATGAAAAAATCGCGATATGTTAAAAACTTCATTTGAGTTTTTTCTGTGGAAAAAATGTAAAAATCAAATATGTTTTTGAAAAGCATGTTGAAAACGGAAGAAAAAGGAAGTTTTCCGAAAACTGAACAATATGGATTCCAAAAGGGAAAATTAAGTCTGTAAAAAGGCTGTTCAAAGGTAAAAAACGAAAGTTTTCCACATTATCCACAGGGTTTTCCACAGGTGAAAAAGGTTTTTAACACGTATGTGGAAAATTTTATATAGGCTGTTGAAAAGATATGGAAAATTTATCTTTACAGTGTGGAAACATGTTTTTTTTTTTAATTTTATACCTAAATAATCACACATTTCCCGTTGTGACTTCTTTTATCATTTCGTTTATTTCCATGCTGAGCATATTATCCGTCATAAGTTTCTTTTCAACAAGGTCAATCGACGCCATTACGGTCGTGTGGTCGCGGTTGAATATCTTTCCGATATTCGGCAGAGACATTTCCGTTATCTGACGAATCAGATAAATCGTTATATGGCGTGCGTTTGCAAGCTCCTTTGTACGCCTTGAGCCTTCAAGTTCCTCGCGTTTGAAGCCGTATTTCTTATATACCGAAAGAAAAATCTTGTCGACGGTGACGCTTACAGGCTCAGCTCCCCCGAGCAGCTCGTGAAGAAGTCCCTTTGCAAGGTCGATTGTGATTTCCTTGCCTGAGAGGAAGCTCAGAGCGCTCAGTTTTTTTATCGCTCCTTCTATCTGTCTTATGTTTGAGCGCAGATTTTCCGCAAGGAAGGTGAGCACGTCGTCGGGAATTGTTATTCTTCCCTGTTCCGCCTTTTTCTTGATGATGGCAATGCGAAGCTCAAGGTCGGGCGGCTGAATATCGGCAAGCAGTCCCATTTCAAAACGGGAAAGCAGTCTTTTCTCAAGGTCGGGTATTTCTCTCGGTGCGCGGTCCGAGGTCATTATTATCTGTTTTTCGCCCTCATAGAGCTTGTTGAAGGTGTGGAAAAACTCCTCCTGCGTCGCCGCCTTGCCGGTAATAAACTGAATATCGTCTATCATGAGGATATCGCAGCCCCTGTATTTTTCATGGAATGCCGCCATAGCCTGTTTTGAGAGACTGTCTATCATCTGATTTGTGAAATCCTCGCTCTTTATGTAGATGATGTTGCAGTTTGGATTTTCCTGTCTTACGCGGTTCGATATTGCGTACATAAGGTGAGTTTTTCCTATTCCGCTCGGACCGTAGAGAAAAAGAGGATTGTACTGCGATGCCGTGCGCCCGTCCTTTGCCATTGCGGCGTTCTGTGCGACCGCCCAGCAGGCGGCGCGGGCAAACGTGTTTGAGCTGCCTTCAATGAAGTTTTCGAAAGTGTATTCAAAATTGACTGTCGGGAGAGTTGAACCGATGATTCCCTTTTTTGATTCCTTTTCTTCCCATTCGCGGTCGATTTCCTTTTTTCTTTCGATGGTTTCGTTTACCTGCTCGTTTGTGACAAAGCTGCGCGTCAGTTTTTTTAATTTTTCGTCTTCGCCCTCAAGCACAACGCTCACGTTTACGCGGCGCATAAGGTATTTTTCAAACCCGTCTTCTATCATCGGAATGTATTTTTCTTTTACTGTGGAGGTTTTAAGCTCTGATTTTCCGGAAAGAACAATATTTTCCCCGTCAAACGACTTGACGCACAGATCTCCGAACCACAGATCGGCAGTATATGTTGCAAGACCGCCTTCTTCAACGAAGTAGTTTTTCACTTCTTTCCAGATTTCGTCTATATTTATATCGTCTCTGAACTGCATTTTTCCTCCGTTTTTATTTTTTCATTTTATTTTAAAGCGCAAAATACCGCACTATAATTGATATATATAATATTATAACATATAATCTCTTTTTTTGCAATAGGTGGGCAAAATTTTTTTGTGGGAAGTTTTTTATTTACTATTTACTTTAATGTCTCGGTTTGATATAATGTTTGTCAGAAGAAAAAAATCGCGGTTACGGAGGCGTATATGAAAAACACTCAGCTTGCGGACGTGCTTCGCCCGAAAAATTTTGATGAAATTGTCGGTCAAAAGCACCTTTTCGGTGAAAAAGGTGTTGTAAGGCGTATGGTTGAGAGCGGAAGAATCGGAAACATGATTTTTTACGGCCCTCCCGGCACCGGCAAGACCACCGCGGCAGAGATAATAGCCTCTCAGTCGGGCATGATGTTCCGCCGCCTCAACGCGACAACGGCGTCTCTTTCCGACGTAAAGGAAATTGCCGCCGAGACCTCAAACGTATTCGGCAGTGGAGGAATACTCCTTTATCTTGACGAAATACAGTATTTTAACCGTAAGCAACAACAGTCTCTGCTCGAATACATTGAGGACGGCAGAATCACCCTTATTGCTTCAACAACGGAAAATCCTTATTTTTATATATACAACGCGATAATTTCACGTTCCTCGCTCTTTGAATTCAAGCCTGTCTCGGCGGAGGAGACGTCAAAGGCTCTGAGACGCGCGTTTTTCTATCTTAACGACAAGGAAAATCTGTCAAAAACCGCAGACGACGATGTGCTTTTATACATTTCGAGAATAGCTCAGGGGGACGTAAGGCACGCGATAGTGATTTTCGAGAACGCATACTATGCGTCAGGCGAAAAGATAACGAAAGAGACGGTAGATGAATTTAAACCCCTAAACGGCAATTTCAACGACGATACTCATTATGACTATCTTTCGTGTCTCCAGAAGTCGATACGCGGCTCCGACCCCGACGCAACTGCCTTTTACGTGGCAAAGCTGATAAAGGCGGGAGAGCTGCTTTCGCTCTGCCGCAGACTTCAGGTGATAGCGAGCGAGGACATAGGACTTGCATATCCTATGGCGGCGGCAATTACCCGCGCCTGCTGTGAATCCGCACTTGAGCTTGGGCTTCCGGAGGGAAAGATACCTCTCATAAACGCGGCAATTATGCTTGCGACCCTGCCGAAATCAAATTCGGCATATAAAGCGCTCGAAGCCGCAATGGAAGATGTCGAGGCGGGCAAGGGAGTTGAGTGCCCTGAGCACCTTCAAAGCCCGCTATACAAGGGATACAAATATCCGCACGACTATCCGAATCACTATACTGAGCAGCAGTATCTTCCGGACGACATAAAAGGAAACGTTTATTATAAGTTCGGAGAAAATAAAGTAGAGCAGGCGGCAAAGGCGTATGCCGACGCTATTGGCAGCTCAAAATACTGACGTATAATGTAAAAAACCTAAAAAATTCGGGGAGCGGAAAAATTTCCGCAGAATAAAGAATGATAAAAGAAGAAAACAATTTTGACGAAAACGAAACGCAGGTCGCCGTCATCGGCGCAGGACATGCGGGCATTGAGGCGGCGCTTGCATGCGCAAGGACCGGCATAAAAACCGTTCTGTTTACCATGAGCCTCGATTCGGTGGGCAACATGCCCTGCAATCCCTCTGTCGGAGGAACGGGCAAGGGGCATCTCGTCTATGAAGTCGATGCGCTCGGCGGTGAGATGGGACGCGCCGCCGACCTTGTGACGCTCCAGAGCCGTACTCTGAATCTCGGCAAAGGCGCGGCGGTACATTCAAAGCGGATTCAGGCCGACCGCCGCCGCTATCAGGCGATAATGAAGCATACGCTTGAAAAAACGGAAAATCTGCGCCTTGTACAGGCGGAAATCACGGAAATTGTGACAGAAGATGACCTTGAAGACAGAAAAAATGAAAATGACGGAAAAAGGCGTAAAATAGCGGGGGTCAAAACAAGGCTCGGCGAATTTTGGCGCGCTAAGGCCATCATTGTTGCAACCGGAACGTATCTTGACAGCCGTATTTTTGTCGGTCATACGAATTATGAGGCAGGTCCGGACGGACTTCTCCCCTCAAAGGGGCTTTCCGCGTCGCTCGCATCTCACGGCATTGCCCTCATGCGCTTTAAAACCGGCACGCCTGCGCGTATAAAACGTGGAACAATAGATTTTTCGGGACTTGAAGTGCAAAAAGGGGAAGAGCCGATTGTGCCGTATTCTGCTCTTACGGGCGAGACCGAGCTTGACGGCACGGAGCAGATTCCCTGTCACGTGGTTTATACAACTCCTCTTACCCACAAGATAATAAAGGACAATATAGAAAAGAGCGCCATGTATTCCGGACAGATACACGGCACGGGACCGCGCTACTGCCCCTCAATCGAGGATAAAATCGTGCGTTTTGCCGACAAGGAGCGCCATCAGCTTTTCATAGAGCCGCTCGGCAGAGAGACGGAGGAAATGTATCTCCAGGGCTTTTCCACCTCCATGCCGACTGACGTTCAGCTCAAAATGATTCATTCGCTTCCCGGTTTTGAGCACGCCGAAATCATGCGCTATGCGTACGCGATAGAATACGACTGCTGCGACCCGCTCGGACTTTTCGCAACCCTTGAATTTAAAGCGATTGAAGGGCTTTACGGCGCGGGACAGTTCAACGGTACGTCGGGCTATGAGGAGGCCGCGGCTCAGGGAATTGTTGCCGGAATCAACGCGTCGCTTAAAATACGCGGCAAAGCTCCGCTGATTCTTACCCGCGATTCCTCATATATCGGCACTCTCATCGACGACCTGATAACAAAGGGCACGAAAGAGCCGTACAGAATGATGACATCGCGCTCCGAATACAGACTGCTTTTAAGGCAGGATAACGCGGACTTGCGACTGACGCCCATCGGACACGAGTGCGGGCTTATCTCAGACGAAAGATACGAAAAATTTCTGAGGAAAAAGGCGCTTACCGAGGGAGAAATCGAGAGGCTTGGAAAGGTCAATATGTCGCCGGCAAAAGCGAACGCATGCCTTGAAAAGGTCGGTGAAACTCCCGTCGAATCCGGAATTTCGCTTGCGGAGCTGCTCCGACGCCCCGGTATTACATACGACATGCTTGCGGAGCTTGATCCGCTTCGTCCTTCTCTTCCGCGCGCGGTCAGGACAACGGTGGAGGTATCCGTCAAATACGAGGGGTACATAAAACGGCAGATAGCGGAAGTAAAACGTCACGCATCGCTTGAGAGCAAGATACTGCCGCCAGACCTTGACTACAAATCGGTACGTGGGCTTCGCACGGAGGCGGCGCAGAAGCTAAGCAGTCTGCGCCCGATGACGATAGGACAGGCGTCGCGGATAAGCGGGGTAAGTCCCGCGGACATTTCGGTTCTGCTCATCTATCTCGGCATAAGGTAAGACGATGTTTCATGTGAAACACTGCATGAAGCCGAAAAAACTTGTCTGCGCCGATTTTAAGCGCAAGGAAAATTTTTTCAAATAAAATTCTCTTTGCCGATGAAATGACCGCCCGCACCTATTCTATCGGAAAGATTTTTTGTAAAAAAACGAGGTATATAAATAATGATAGAAAAGTCCGAATTTTTTGACAGAGTTCGCGCTGTTTTTGAAATAAACGGGCTGTCACGCGTTGCCGACGATGAAAAAATCGAAAAATTCCGCCTTCTGACCGAAATTATGCAGAATGTGAACGAAAAGATGAATCTAACGGCAATTACGGATGAAAAAGAGATCATTGAAAAGCATTACGCGGATTCTCTTCTCATTCTTACGGAGCAGATAGCGCCAGGGGCAAGCCTGTGCGATGTCGGGTGCGGCGGAGGCTTTCCCTCTTTTCCGCTTGCCATCGCGCGCCCCGACCTTGAAATCACCGCAATCGACAGCACGGTGAAAAAAATCCGGTATATAAACGAAACAGCCGAAAAAATCGGAGTAAAAAATTTGAAGGCGTACTGTGCGAGAGCCGAGGAAGCCGCGGCGTCAAATCCGCCCGCCTCACTTGATAAAGAGGTTGCCGCTCTTAAAATGCGCGAGCGTTTTGACGTTGTGACCGCCCGCGCCGTCGCCGCCCTTCCCGTGCTTTGCGAGCTTTGCCTGCCGTTTGTAAAGGTGGGCGGAATATTTGTCGCAATGAAAGCGCGTTCGGCAGAGGAGGAGCTTAATTCTTCGGAAAAAGCCGTAGAAGCGCTCGGCGGCGAGACGGAATCGGTAAAAAAACTCACGCTCAGAACAACGGAAAACACCGAAAACGGCGATATGGAAAGAACCATGATAGTTGTGCGCAAAAAAGAACACACTCCTGCAAATTATCCCCGCACCTTTGCCGCCATAAAGAAAAAACCGCTTTGAATCGACAAAGAAAAAACGAAGAGACAGCGTAAAAGGCGAAAAAAACAAACAGAAGACGAAGCTGCCGCACCTGCGGCAGCTTTTTCATAAAAAGTTTTCTCCAAAAACTCTCAAAGCAGTTCAAATAACAATCAAAAAAGCCTCCTCAAACGGCAAAAAAACAAAATTACCCAACATCTCCGAACAAAAAATCCGCCGAAAAGGCGCAAAACCGCATAAAAATCCATACCAAAAAACGAGCGTATCGGCAAGCCTCATCATGGTATGATAACGGCACAGAAAAAGAAAGGAAGTGCTGTTTAATGGCGGAAAATTGCAAAGAGGCAGTCAAAGCGTACGCTCCCGGAAAGGATTTTGCTTCGCTTGCCTGCATAGGGGAAAATGTAATGAGAATGAAGGAAGCCGAACAAGAAACGGAGGAGGAAAAGAAAATAAACGGTGTTTTTCCTGTTAAACCGAACACGGAAATATATGAATCCGCGCTGCGCGAAGCAAGAAACGGGTGTTTTTCCGAATGGCAGCCGGACGTAAGATCGGCAATGCGGCGGGAAGCCAAACGCCGCAGAAGAACGGACGCGGAATATGACGGGGAGCGGATTGTTTCTGTCTCGGTCGATTCAATAAGACCGAATATCTCACAGCCGCGCCTGCATTTTGAAACAAATTCCGTCATTCGTCTTGCCGACTCGATAAAGAGATACGGCATTCTCCAGCCGCTTTCGGTGCGCGTAATCTCGCCCCGCAGACCTACGGAGGCGGGAAATGCGCCGATGACCGAAGGTATGGCGGCAGAGCAGACGGACACGGAAAAAGGAGCATATGAAAACAGCCGCGGCATAGGCACGGGGACAGGCGTAAGATTTGAGCTTATCGCGGGCGAGAGGCGATTCCGCGCCGCAAAAATGCTCGGAATGAAGAACGTCCCGTGCATTATCGTCAGCGCGGACGACAAAAGATCGGCAGAGCTTTCTCTCATTGAAAATCTGCTGCGCGAAGACCTTGACATGTTTGAAACAGCACGCGCAATACAAAAGCTCATTGACGCTTTCAGTATGACGCAGGACGAAATCGCAAAGCGTCTTTCGATGAGCCAGTCGGCGGTGGCAAACAAGCTGCGTCTGCTTCGCTACACGGACGACGAAGAAAAAATTATTCTGGAAAATCATCTGACCGAGAGACACGCGCGCGCCTTGCTCAGGCTCGAAACCCCGGAGGAAAGGCTGGGTGTTATAGAAATCATTCTCGCGCGGAGAATGAATGTGAGCGCGACCGAAGCATACATAGAAAAGCTGATTGAGGCGGCGGGTGAAAAGAAGATTTCTGCGTCGGAGATGAAAAAAATCCCCGTCATAAAGGATATACGCCTGTTTTACAACAGCCTTGACCGCGCGGTTGAGCTTGTAAGAACAGCGGGGGTAAACATTGAATCAAAGCGGCGCGAGGACGAGAACGGCGTGACAATCGAGATAAAAATTTCGAATCCGCGCGGCACGGAGAACGAATGTTTCACGTGAAACATCGGCGGGGCTGTCTCTTCCGGACAGCCCCTTTTGCCGCTTGCGCTCACAGGCGAAAGCCGTGTTGCTCTCTTCTTTTTTTGTTACTGCTCCGCACGTTTAAGTGCAATTTGCTTGAAAATAGCGGAGGGCGAGTTTTTAAAAAATGTTAAATTATTTAAATTAT
>JBJFAQ010000010.1:0-8340 GCA_051887995.1 Eubacteriales bacterium | reverse complement strand
AACGCGTGCTCGCCGGAGCTTCAAAAAAGTCGCTTGCGGGAGAGCAAAGATAGTCAAGCAGCTTGTCAGCGCCTTCTCTCGTGATTTTCGAGCGGTAGATTTCAATAAATTTTTCTCGGAGTTCGCTTTTTGTCATCTTTTTGAGCCTTTCTTTGGTTTTTACAAAGGGACTGCCGCGCCGTGCGCGGCAGTCCTGTTTTTTTTTTACGCCCAGCTCATTGTAGTGGGCTTTTCTTCGGTGATGATGATTCCTTTAAGGAAATCGACCGCCTTGCGCAGTCCCTCGTCAATTGTCATGACGCTGTCCTCATGCTCGATGCTGAGAACGCGGTCATAGCCGCAGAGGCGGAGGTTGCTGACAAGGTCTCTCCAGTAGGTTTCGCCGTTGCCGTAGCCGACGGTGCGGAATACCCATGCGCGGTGAAGCTCGTCGCTGTAATGCTTTGTGTCAAGCACTCCGTTCTTTGCGGTGTTGTACTTGTCTATCTTCGTGTCCTTTGCATGGACGTGATAAATAGCGCCGGACAGCTCGCGGATAGCGGCGACAGGATCCATACCCTGCCAGATGAGGTGAGACGGGTCAAAGTTTGCGCCGATGACGTCGCCGACTGCGGCACGGAGCTTCAGAAGCGTTTCGGGGTTGTAAACGCAAAAACCGGGATGCATTTCAAATGCAATATGAGTAACATGGTGGTCAAGAGCGAATTTGCCCATTTCCTTCCAGTAAGGAATGAGCTTTTCATTCCACTGCCACTCAAGAATATGCAGAAAATCCTCCGGCCAGGGGCATGTTACCCAGTTCGGATACTTTGAGCCTTCGGAATCGCCGGGGCATCCGGAGAAACCGATAATCGTGTCAACTCCGAGCTTCTCCGCAAGCAGAATGGCATTGCGGAAGTCCTCGTCGTACATCTTAGCCGTTGCTTTGTCGGGGTGAAGCGGATTTCCGTGAGCGGCGAGCGCACAAATCTCCACATCGTACTTTTTGAAGGTGGCAACAAATTCATCATATTTTTTCGAATCGGCAAGAAGCTCTGCGGGATTGCAGTGAGCCTTTCCGGGATAACCTCCCGCTCCGATCTCAACCGTATGTATTCCGAGACCGGTAAGTATAGAGAGTGTTTCATCAAGCGGCTTTGCGCCGTAAAGATTGGCAAGAACGCTGAGTTTCATAATTTTCCTTTCCTTTCAGAAATTTAATCATATATATGATACACGTTTTCCCAATTTTTTTCAAGTGATTTTTTGTCAAAACACCGATACTGTCATTCTGCACAATTTTTCGCGGTATTTTTGGTCATAATACTCATTATCAAAATTGCAATATAATATTTTTATACATTTATTGACAAAAAGTGTTCAAAATGTTATTATATATATTATCATTATATTTTTAAGCCGAATTTTTGAAAGGAATTTAATCATGAGAGGAAAAAAATTTATTGCGGCAGCGTTTATTGTACTCGGAGTCCTTGCATCGCTTTATGCCATCCCCACATATGCAGAAACCGAGGGTGATTTTACGTATACCGTAAAAGACGGCACTGCCGAAATAACCTCCTACACCGGAAATGCGGATAGCCTTAATATCCCCTCCGAGCTCGGCGGTTATACTGTAACGTCTATCGGAGAAAAAGCATTTTACAAAAGCAGTCTCGGAACAGTTTCGCCTGCGCAAATCGTTATTCCGTCCTCTGTTACCTCAATCGGACGCTATGCATTTGCATGGTGTGTTTCGCTTACCGACATCACGATTCCAAACGGCGTCACGGAAATAGGGGAGGCCGCATTTGCAAACAGCGGTCTTACTTCTGTCAGCCTGCCTGAAAGCGTAACTGCCATAGGCAACCGTGCGTTTGCACGCTGCGAGAGCCTTACGGCGATTTCTGTAAGCTCCGAAAATTCTGCTTTTCTCAGCACAGACGGAGTTCTGTTTGACAAAAGCATAACTTCTCTTCTCTGCTATCCCGCCGGAAAAACCGACGAAGCATATGAAGTTCCTTCAACAGTAACCGCTATCGGAAGCGCCTCATTCTACGGAAACAGCAGTCTCACCGCCGTAACTCTTCCTGACGGTCTTGTTTCCATCGAAAACGAAGCCTTCAGCTTCTGCACCGGACTTACCTCCATGAAGATTCCCGACAGCGTCACGTCAATCGGCACAAGAGCACTTGCGCACTGCGACAAAATCACAGAGCTTACAATATCAAGAAGAGCTTCTTCAATCGGTTCGGAGGCATTTCTGCTGTGCGAAAGCCTTACCTCAGTCAAACTTCCCGATTGCTTAAATCAAATAAGCTATTCTCTTTTCGCCGGCTGTTACAGTCTTACCACAGTCGTAATTCCCGATGGGATCACTCTCATTGATGATCTTGCTTTCTATTACTGCCGCGATCTTAAATCAATTATGCTTCCCGAAAGCATAAGCACAATAGGCGAAGCAGCATTTGAAAGCTGCGGAAGCCTTGCAAACGCATATCTTTACGAAAACAGCTATGCAGACACATATTTTAAAACAGACTTCCCCGGTGTAACTTTGACATATGTTCTTCCCATGCTTAATTTTGACGGATTCCAGGTTCGCACGGACAGATACAACGGCCTTCGTTCGGTTTTCTCTGCGAATATTGACCTTATTGGCAGCATGGAGAGTGTCGGTCTTACCGTTGTCGAATACGGAACGCTTATGGCTTCCACAGACAAGCTGAGCGCAAACAACGATACCCTCTCAATTATAAAAACAGACAGTAGCTACGGCACGGTTTCGTACGGCAAAACCATTGCGGTATACAATCTCGACCGTGACGGCAAAGAAGCAATGTCGGACGCACTAAACTTCACTTGTACCATAACGCGCTACACCTCGTCGAATTATAACAAAGAAGCAACCATCCGCGGATACACGGTTTTGCGCGGCGCAGACGGAATTGAATTTACGGTTTACAGCGATTACAGCAACGAAAATTACCGTTCCATTTCTCTCGACCGCCTTGTTACCGACATGGCTGAAGCCGGTGCGATTGATACGGCAAACAACATAAGTTACCTTGACGTCATCAAATTCCGTAAAGAAACGGAATAAAGCTGAATCCCCCGAACAATTTGACTGCCGCTGTTGTTTGCAGCCTTTTGTAAGATGAAGGAGAAAAAATATGAAAAAAAATCTTCCGTCTTTGTTTATTGCGTTTGCCGTTATTTGCCTTTCCTTTGCAGTTTTTTCTGTTTTTGCCGCTGCTGAAACAAACGCAAGCTATGAATACTCGCTCGGCGAGGACAGCGCCGAAATAACAAAATATCTCGGCTCGGATTCTGTCGTTTCCATTCCGGAAACCATAGACGGATATCCGGTTACGACTATCGGCGCATACGCATTCGAGGAATGTGCGGAAATAACGGCCGTTACTGTCCCAGAAAGCGTCACTTCCATAGGTCTCGGCGCTTTCAGAGGCTGTGTGAATCTTTCATCGGCTATTATAAATGCAAGCATAACCGCACTTCCCGATCAGATTTTCAGCGGATGTCACTCGCTTTCATCGGTATATATTCCGGAAAGCGTCACATCTGTCGGATATAACGCCTTTTATGCCTGCAAATCGCTTCAGTCGTTCACGATAGGCAGCGGAATTACGCGTATTGCCCAGAGTGCCTTTTCATTCTGCACCTCGCTCTCGCAGTTCTTTGTTGATGAGGGCAATACTTCATTTGCCACCGAAGACGGCGTTCTTATGAACGCATCAAAAACGTCCATCGTCGCATACCCCGCAGGAAAGGCACAGCATTCCTACACCGTTCCGTCTTCCGTAACAAAAATAGGTACGTTTTCCTTTGAGGGAGCGGAATATCTTACATCGCTTACCGTTGCTTCTTCCGTTCAAAGCATAGAAATGGGCGCATTTTTCGGGGCATCCCACCTTACCTCGGTAATGATTCCCGATTCCGTCACCTCGATCGGTCTCAGAGCTTTTCACGGCTGTGACAGCCTAAAAACGCTGTACACACAGGAAAACAGCTATGCCGCGTCATACTTTGAAAGCAATTATCCGTCGGTAGCCGTTGTTTATACCGAAGCCGCTTACGCGGGAGCTTTTGAAATTTCCACCGAGGCTTACGTTCTCGCGGAGACCGGCAAAATAGCGGTAAAAATCAACCTTTCAAAAAACAGCGGTCTTGCAGGTCTCTCTTTCAAGGTAGGATTTAACATGTCGGTACTCACTCTTTCGGATTTTACAAACGGAACAATAATTTCCGGCACAACAAACCTGGAAGACACGTCGGTCACGCTCTCGTCAGTTGACCACATTTCATATTTTTATGCCGGAGCGTCGAATCAGACCGAAACCGGTACGCTTATTACCCTTGTCTTTGACAAAACAGGTGATTTTGAACAAACCGCGCTTGAAATAACCGTAAATGACATCTATGACGAAAGCTATACAAATCTCGTTCCTCTTGTCTCGGTCGCGTCGGAAAACATTCCGGGTACACTCGATGCCACTTTCCTCTCCTGCGGAGGCAAGTTTGCAGATGAAAGCACTTCGAAAACCGCAAGCCTGTTTTCCGAATTTCCCGCGGTCACACGTTCCGGATATACCTTTGACGGCTGGTACACCGCGGAAACCGGCGGCACAAAAATATCAAGCGGCGACGCTGTCTCATTTGCCGAAAATCAGTCTTTCTTTGCCCACTGGAAAGCCAACACTTACACGCTTTACTTTAATGCAAACGGCGGCGAATGTTCTGTGCCCTCAAAGGAAGTAACAGTTGAAAGCACCTACGGCGCTCTGCCCACACCTTCTCGGCTCGGATACGCCTTTGACGGCTGGTATACGGAAGCCGAGGGAGGCGATAAGATAAGCGAAGAAATCGTTGTTTCAGCTTCAGCACCTCAGACGCTTTACGCTCACTGGGAAGCTGACACCTACATCGTTTACTTTAACGCAAACGGCGGTGAATGTTCCGTAGAATCAAAGGATGTAACGTTTGGCGCCACATACGGCTCTCTCCCTACGCCGACTCATCCGGGTTACGCTTTTGAAGGTTGGTATACGGAAGCCGCAGGAGGCGACAAGGTAACCGAGAGCACTGCTGTTTCAATTACAGCATCGCAAACGCTTTACGCTCACTGGAAGCCGGTTTCCTACACCGTTTCCTTTAATGCAAACGGCGGAGAATGCTCTATCGAGACAAAGAATGTAACGTTCGGCGGAACATACGGATATCTTCCAACGCCCACGCGTAACGGATTTGTGTTTATCGGCTGGTACACCTCCGCCAATGCGGGAGAAAAGGTAACTTCCGACACAATATGCACGGGAACTGAAAATCATACCCTTTACGCGCACTGGGGCTCTTCTGCGGGAGATGTCAACGGCGACGGACGCATAAACATAAAAGACGCTATACTTCTTGCCCAGTACCTTGCCTCGTGGGGCGTGGAAGTTGACACCGTTAACGCCGACTGCAACGGCGACGGCAATATTGATATCCGTGATGCAGTTTTGCTTTCTCAGTATCTTGCAGGCTGGGATGTAGAGCTTAAGAAAAAAGTCACAAGCAGTGATGTTGAAATAGACATAGGTGACATTTTCTGATATTCAAGTTTAATATCGGCTTCCGGGCAATGTGCCCGGAAGCTTTTTACTTGCAAAAATTTATTTTTGGCGTCCGAAAAAGTCAAAATTGCTCTTGATAAGGCAAAAAAACTATGATATACTAATAGATGAATAAATAAGAAAAGGCAGCCCAATGAAAATCGAAGCAAACGACGCTTTATGCGGCAAAACAGTGCTTTCAGTTCTCCGCGGAGAACTGAATCTGTCATCAAAAACCATAACTGTTCTCAAAAAGCGCGATGACGGTATTCTCGCGGGCGGCGTACATGTTACGGTGCGCCACGTCATGCAGTCCGGCGAGTCCCTTGAGATAAACTGCGATGACATCGAGCCAAACGAAAATCTTGTTCCCACGGAAATGCCGCTCGATATTCTTTATGAGGACGATGACATCATTGCCGTAAATAAACCGCCGATGCTCCCTACCCACCCGTCGCACGGACATTTTGACGACACACTGGCAAACGGAATCTGCTTTCATGTGCTAAGATCTCAAGGCACGCCGTTTGTTTTCCGCGCCGCAAACCGACTTGACAGAAATACAAGCGGGATTGTTCTTGTCGCAAAGAACCGCATCAGCTCCTCAAAGCTCTACTTTTCGATGAAGGACGGAAAATTTAAAAAAAAATATGTCGCTCTGCTTCGCGGAGTACCCGAAAAACCGGAAGGAACCATTGAAACATATATAAGAAGGCAAAAAGAAAGCATTATTTTGCGGGAAGTATGCGGAAATCTTCCCGATGCGTCCTTTGCCTGCACCGAATACCGTCTTATTTCGACCGACGGCAAAGTCAGCCTTGTTGAGGCCGTTCCGAGAACGGGAAGAACGCACCAACTTCGACTTCATTTTGCCCACATCGGCTGTCCGATACTCGGCGACGACCTTTACGGAGAAGCCTCGGAGGAAATATCCCGTCATGCGCTCCATGCGAGCTTTCTTTCCTTTCCTCACCCTTCTTCCGGGAAAACAATCGCACTCTCAGCGCCTGTCCCGAAGGATATGAGCCTTGCGGCAAAGCTGCACAACCTCTCTTACAAACCGGAGGACCGATTATGAACGGATATCTCAGAACATTTCCTAAAAAAAATAAATATGAGCGCATACCGACCGCGGCAAAAATCATTTATGCGCTTACTGCGCTCACTGCTCTTCTTCACATCACGGCAGCCCTCTCAGAGAGTTTTGCCGATTTTTTCAATCTGTATATCAGCTCTGTGGCACGTTTTTTGCTTGAAAAGGCAACCGAGCTTATCCCCTTTTCATTTGCGGAGTTTTTACTTCTTTCGCTTCCGATTTGGATATTTATCCTGATACGCCATGCAATAAAACACCACTGCGACAGCAGAAAGGCATTTGTTTCGTATCTTGCCTCGCTCGGCGCACTGCTTTGCGTCTTTTATATCCTGTTTTTCTGGGTATACGGCGTCGGATACAGCTCAACATCTCTTGACAAGAAGCTGTCTCTTGAACGCGACACCGTAAGCGCAGACGAACTGCGCGATACCGCCGCGATTCTTGTCGAAAAAACAAATGAAGAAGCTGAAAATGTACTTTTCAGAGAAAAAAATTTCTCGGTAATGCCGTATGACATTGATACACTGAGCGTAAAGCTGTGTGAAGCGTACAAATCCTTCTCGTCGAAAAACAAAAACATTGTTTCGTCTCTTAACAGCCGGCTGAAGCCTGTTATGCTGAGCGATGCAATGTCATATACGCATATCACCGGCATATATTCGTATTTCACAGGTGAGGCAAATATCAATGTTGCTTTCCCGGACTACACAATTCCTTACACCGCGGCGCACGAAATGGCTCATCAGCGCGGCATCGCGCGGGAAAACGAGGCAAATTTCATTGCGTTTCTCGTCTGTCTTGAGAGCGACGACGGATATATCCGTTACAGCGCATACCTCAATATGCTCGAATATGTGCTGAACGCGCTATACAGCGCAGACAAGGAAGCGTATTCCGAAATCGTCAAGCAACTTTCGCTCCCGATTCGCTATGAAATGACGGCATACAGCAAATTCTTTGACAAATACCGCGATTCCGCCGCAAGCGAAATAAGCGGAGCGATAAACGACACGTATCTTAAGCTCAACGGAAACGTCGGAGAAAAAAGCTACGGCATGGTCGTTGACCTGACGGTAGCGTACTATAAAATCGACGAAAACCGTAAATAAACTTGGAAAGGAGTGCGCCCGTATGCGCAGATTGTTTTTCTTTATTCTTGCCGCCGCGATGCTTTTTTCGGGTGCGGTCCTTCCATTAGATGCAAAAAACGACTCCGAGCCTGATTTTCCGACTCTGTACATCGACAATACGGCATGGTACAAATATCATTTATACCCGCTCGTCGTAAAGGACGAAGAGTTTTGTATTCCGGCGTCAATGCTCTCCGGCATATTAGGCATTTCTTATCTTTACGATGAGAATACCGACTGCCTTCTTATAACAAGAGATGACGGCAGGTTTGCCTCTGTGCGCATGACAGACGGAGTTTGCCTCTCAAATGACGGCGTCCGCACAAACACAGTCTCATTTTTTGTTGAGGGCGAATGTTATATTTCAGCCTCACTGCTTTCTTCTCTGCTCGGAATCGAAACAGAGACAGCGTCATACAAAAATATAGATGTGCTCAGAATATGCACCGAAGACGCGCTTCTCCCCTTAAAGGAAGTAATTGAATCAAACATACGTGCCTCCGACAGCTTTGCGGGCGGCACA
>JBJFAQ010000009.1:0-1899 GCA_051887995.1 Eubacteriales bacterium | reverse complement strand
AGTTGCATTTAACAGAGGTTCATTGTAAAGGCCAATTGATATTGCGTTCCACTGCTCCTCTGTGCCGTAATAATACACATCTGTCAGGCTGCTGCAATCAGAAAACGCACCCTCGCCTATGCTCGTCACGCTGTCAGGAATAGTCACGCTTGCAAGGCTACTGCAACCATCAAACGCATAATCGCCAATGCTCGTCACGCTGTCAGGGATAGTCACGCTTGTTATGCTTCCGCAACCAGAAAACGCAGAACTGCCAATGCTCGTAACACCGTCCGGTATATTCACGCTTGCAAGGTTGTTGCAATAATAAAATGCATATTTGCCAATGCTCGTCACGCTGTCAGGTATATTCACGCTTGTAAGGCTACTGCAATATTCAAACGCATAATTGCCAATGCTCATCACACCGTCTTGTATAATTACGTTTGTTATACTGCTTCTGTAATCATACCATGGGGCACGAGATGAAGAAGTATAATTATACATATCTCCGCTGCCGCTTATCGTCAGCTTCCCAGCGCTATCAAGTGTCCATGTGAGGTTGCTTCCGCAGGTGCCGGAAGCGGTCGTGCCAAAATAGTTTCCCGCGTCAACAAGAGGCTCACTCTCATCTGCGGCGTGAGATATTTCGGTCTCCTCAAAGTCAGAAGCCGAAACCGTGATGTCAGCCGCCGCAAAAGCGGCGGGTACGCTTGTTCCGAACGCCATAAGTATAGCCAAAACTACGGCTAAAATCTTTCTTTTCATTTTTGTCATTCTCCTCTCATGATTTGATTAAAATCAGGACGCTTTTTGTCATAAAAGGCAAAAAACTTATATTTTTGTAGCATTACGTCGGCGCAACGCGGCTCTGCCCGGCTCATTTCCGTCGGGTATTTTTGTTCTGCTCAAACAGTCTTTTGTTCTATATTTATTATAGTACCTTTCCCATATATTGTCAACGGTTTTCGAGCCGTATTTACCATAATATACAGCTTTTCATACTGAATTGCAATATAGGCAAATTGTGTGTTTTTCCGGCTCTTATTTTTCTTTAAAGGTGCTCGCCGATACCCTCCGAATCCGCAAAACAGGGTGCGGCACATATAAGCGGCGGGGCGGCAGGTTTTTATTTCATGTTTTAAGCCAAACCGTCTTGACAGCAAGTGGAAAAAGGAATATAATAAAATATATTTTTCGTTTTAAGGAGTAAATCATGCAGCTCAAGGTCGTAAAATTCGGCGGCAGTTCACTTGCGGACGCCGAGCATTTCAAACAGGTGGCAAAAATCATTCGGGAAGACCCGGGACGCCGATATGTCGTTCCCTCCGCTCCCGGAAAGCGTTTTAAAGATGATGTTAAAGTAACGGATATGCTCTATCGCTGTTATGAGCTTGCAAAATCACACGGAGATCTCGATTCTTACTTTGAACTTGTCATCGAACGCTACCACGGAATCATCGAGGATCTTGGTCTCGATTTTAATATTGACGGAGAGCTGAACTATGTAAAAAACGCCATACTTCACAGCTCGGGACGCGATTTTGCGGCAAGCCGCGGAGAATATCTGAACGGGCTTATTATGGCGAAATACCTCGGATTTGATTTTATCGACGCGGAAAACGTTATTTTCTTTAAAGAAAACGGCACGTTCGATTCGGAACTGACAAACGATGTTCTGAAGGAAGAACTGAAAAAACATGAGTACGCCGTCATCCCCGGCTTCTACGGAGTCATGCCGAACGGCACAATAAAAACCTTTTCGCGCGGCGGTTCCGATATTACGGGGTCAATCGTCGCCCGCGCCGCTTCCGCCGACCTTTATGAAAACTGGACTGATGTTTCAGGCTTTAAAATGGCTGACCCGCGCATTGTTTCCGACCCCTGCACCATTGAAACAATTACATACAGAGAGCTTCG
>JBJFAQ010000008.1:0-8359 GCA_051887995.1 Eubacteriales bacterium | reverse complement strand
AACAAAAACACAGGGGAGATTCTTATGGATTCAAACAACGAGCTGTCCCGCCTTGCGCTCATCATCGGAGACGAAGCCATAGAAAAGCTGAAAAACAGCCGCGTCGCCGTGTTCGGCATAGGGGGCGTCGGCGGATATATTTGCGAAGCGCTTGTCAGAAGCGGAATAGGTCATCTGACCGTATTTGATAACGACATGGTCTCGCCGTCAAATCTGAACCGCCAGATAATTGCGCTCCGTTCAACTCTAGGGAGAAAAAAGGTCGATGTCGCCGCAGAGCGGCTTCTTGACATAAATCCGGAGCTTGACATCACTCCGATTTCTGTGTTTTACGACAGTGAAAACGCCGAAGCTTTTCCGCTTAGCGGCTTTGACTATATCGCAGACGCCATAGATTCGGTAAAATCAAAGCTTGAGCTTATAAAAAGGGCAAAAGACAGCGGAGTGCCTATAATCTCCTCAATGGGCACGGGAAACAAGCTCGACCCGTCAAAGCTTGAGCTTACTGACATATCAAAAACCGAGTACTGCCCGCTCGCAAAAGCCGTCCGAACCGGGCTTCGCAAAGTCGGAATAAATCACCTTGACGTGGTCTTTTCTCGGGAAACTCCCGTAAAGACGTGCAAAAAGCCGGATAACGGCGAGAAAATCGTTCCGGGAAGCACGGCGTTCGTTCCTGCCTCGGCGGGACTTCTCATCGCCTCCAAAATCGTGCGCGACATCATTTCAAAGCCGTAAATATTGATTTTATCACACAAGCCGGGCGTTTTGCAGACTGCAAAACGTCCGGTTTTTTCGTCAATGTGCGTCAAGGCAGGCGGAGACAATATCTTTTGCGGAAACTCCGGCAGTTACGTATATATCCTCGTCTTTATCCTGAAGTGCAAAGCTGTCGTCAAGCGCAAGTATCTTATGTCTGAGCCCCAAAAGGTATCCTTTTCTGTCCATCTCGTCCGAGAGCATCATTCCCATTCCGCCGGCGCGTATCTCCTCCTCAAGGAAAAGCACAAGTCCGCCATCAGAAGGCAGAAGTCCGCGAAGCGCCTCCGCACATTCGCCGTAGGGCTTCAGCTTTTCAAGCAGCGCTATGCCGCAGGAAACACCGCGCTCCGAAAGAATCATACGTGCCTTTAGTGCCTCAGCGGCTATCCTGCCGTATGTAACAATGAGAACATCGGTGTGTGCTTCTGCATTCTGTGTATATCTGACACCGAGCGGACCGGATATTTCTTCTCCGTAGAACGCATCGGAAATCATTTTGTCCTCTCTGCCGGAAGGATAGCGTATCGCGCAAGGCCCTGAGCTTTCTGCCGCTTCCTCCATCGCGCGTCTAAGCGTCTTTTCCGTCACGGGCGCGTATATCGTCATGCCCGGAACTTCGGAAAGAAACGCGACGTCAAAGATTCCGTGATGAGTTGCGCCGTCGGCGCGGTTAAGTCCCGCGCGGTCAATGCAGAGCGTGACGGGAAGCTGCTGAAGCGCAATGTCGTGGAGAATGTTGTCATATCCGCGCTGGAGAAATGTCGAATATATTGCCGCAAACGGCTTCATTCCCTCAGCGGCAAGCCCCGCGGCAAAGGTCAGCGCGTGCTCTTCCGCGATGCCGACGTCAAAAAAGCGGTCGGGGAAAGCCGTGCGGAAGCCCGAAAGTCCCGTGCCGTCGCACATCGCGGCGGTAATGGCACATATGCGCGTGTCGTTTTTCGCCATCTCCGTCAGCTTGTCGCCGAATATCTGAGAAAAGGGCTTTGTACCCTCAATTTTTTTGCCTGCCAAAGAGCACGGAACAGAATGATATTCGCTCGGATTTGTCTCAGCAGGCTCATAGCCCTTGCCTTTGCGGGTTTTGATGTGAAGAATAACGTTTTCTCCGCAATTTTTAGCGTTATCGAGCGCCGATTCGAGCTGAGAAAAGTCGTTTCCGTCGATAGGACCGAGGTAGTATAGCCCCATGTCCTCAAAATAGTTGCTCCCGTACATCAGATTTTTAAACGATTTTTTTACGGAGCGCATCATGCGGAAAAGTGGCTTTCCGACAAGGGGAATCCGTGAAATTATGCGCCTTGTCGCGCGCTTTGTCCTGCCGTAGCCTCTCGTGGAGCGCAGGCGGGAGAGATTCTTTGCGAAAAGCCCGATATTTTTGGAAATAGACATCTCATTTTCATTAAGAATAATTATGAGCTTAAGGCGCGGGTCACAGTTGTTTATCGCTTCGTGTATCATTCCGCCCGTGAATGCGCCGTCACCGACCACGGCGACGGTATAACGGTCATTTTCCCCTTTTATGCGGTCTGCCTGCGCGATTCCGAGCGCAGCGGAAAGCGAGGTACTGCTGTGTCCTGTGCCGAAGCAGTCGTGAACGCTCTCCGAGCGTTTTTCAAAGCCGCTCAGCCCCCCGGGACGGCGCAGAGTATCAAAAGCTTCCTTTCTGCCGGTCAGTATTTTATGCACATAGCTCTGATGACCGACATCCCAAATGATATGGTCTTTCGGCGTTGAAAACACGCGGTGAAGCGCCACGCTGAGTTCCACAACGCCTAAGTTTGACGCAAGATGACCGCCGGTAAGACTTACATTTTCAACAAGAAATCCGCGAATCTCGCGGCAAAGCTCCGGCATATCGCTTGACGGGAGCTTCTTTAAGTCGTCAGGGGTATTTATTTCACTTAAAAGCTTGTATTTTGAAGTGCTTACGGACATTGTTTTTTCCTTTTCATGAGATTACTTTTTATTTTCGGACAAAATCAGCCGTTCTATATCGGATGCCGCCTTTTCGGCGCTGTATGTGTTTCTGAAAAGCTCGGTCGCGCCGTTTTGCAGTTTAAGAAAGAGCGAATCGTTTTCCGCAAGAGCACACATAGCGGTCGCAAGTGCTTCGCTGTTTCCATGCTCAAAGACAAGTCCTGCTTTTCCTTCGATACCGGGAATATATTCTCCGCATCTATCCGAAAGAAGGAGCGGGATTCCGGCTCCGAGCGCCGAAGCAACTGTCTCTCTGTCCTTCAAAGGCAAGGACGATGCCACTATCGCATCTGCCGCGGCAATCAAATCCCCCGCGCTTCTCTCTTTTGGCAGAAAGAAGATTCTTTCGGAAAAATCAAGGTCGGCGCGAAGTGCCGCGAGGCTCTCTCCGAGGCTTCCGTCAGCCGAAAGCGCAAAAGCAAGAGAGGAATTTTGTTTCGCCGCCTCGGAGGAGGCAAGCAGGAAAGTTCTGAGATCGGATTCCGCCTCGGCGCTTCCGAGCGCGAGGAAAAGCCGTGCCTTTGGCGAAATTCCAAGTTCATTTTTAAACTCCGCTCTTCTTTCGGGTTCTGTATCAGGCGGCTTCGCGCAAAACAAGTCCGGCAGTTTATACCGCCTGAAAAAGTGCCGAAAGAGAAATCCGCAAGTCTTTTTGCCCGCCGCGGGAACATAGATTATCCGCTCCGCGCCCGCGAAGCGCGCCGCAAAGCAGGCGGCGTATCTGACGTAAACACATACGGCGTAAGGGTTTTCGTACTTACATATTTTCTTGATTTCCCGCAGTCGTTTGACACATATATTTTTTATGCCGTCATCGCATTTATTCAATGCCTTAGCCGACAAAAGAACTATCTCGTGTCCTTTCGCGGCAAGCTCTGCGGCAATTTGCCGCCATCCTTTTTCTTCCGCATGCACGGCGTATAGGAGAATCTTCATACGGATTTTCTCCTGTGAAGAAGTCCGCGGGCAAAATCGCACACAAGCTTTTCACGCATGACAAACGCCGAAAGAAAATAGATGATAACTCCCGCCGAAACGCAGATGACAAAAGACAAAAATCCATCAGACAGCACAGAGTCGAGCCAAAATACCGCTCCGCCCATCAGAAGCGAGGAAGCAAGCATTTTAAGAACCTCAGACGTCTCCTGCACTCCGAACACGCCGTCGCCTTTTCTTCGCCTTATAATACCGTTTAAAACCGTATTAAGAAGCACGGCGGCAGATGAAGAAATTGCAATTCCGACAATTTCGAGCTTGGGAGCAAGCACCGCGACAAGCGCCAGGTCAAATACGATAGAAGCAAGCGCCGTTATCATCGGCGGCACGGTCTTTTGCTCCGCAAAAAATTTCTTTGTGTATATCTCGTTTACGGTGTAAAACGGCATGCCGAGCGCAAAATATTTAAGTGCCTGCGCCGTCATGCGCACGTCCTCCGCCCCGAACTCATTCCGCATGTATATGAGTGAAATCAGAGGCTTCGACAACACAAAAATTCCCGCCGTTATCGGCAGAATTATAAGCAGGAGCGAGAGAACCGACGTCTTTGTCATTTTTTTGTTTTCGTCTGAATTTCCGCTTGCCTGCGTCTTTGAAAAATACGGGAAAAGCAGGTTTGTTGCCACAAAGGTAAACACGCCTACAATTATGATATACAGTCTGTTTGCATAGCCGATTGCCGATATTGCACGTCCGCCCTCGATGGACGAGGCAAAACGCGTATTTATCAGATTGCAGAGCGGCTGTACCCATGAGCTTATAAGAATCGGCAAAGCCATAGAGAGCGATTTTTTCAGGTACGGGGAGCGGAATGAAAGCGTAGGTCTGAATCTCAGTCCCGTGCGCACAACGGACGGGAGCTGTATAAGCGCTTGAGCGCCCCAGCCGCATAGCATTGCAAAAGCAAGTCCGTATATTCCGAATCTTCCGTCAAGAAAAACAAAATACGCCACCATGATAAGATTTGACACAAGACTTATCGTTGCCGGAAGCAGAAATTTCCCGAATGACTGGAGAATACCCACAAACGCAAAGGCAAGTCCTGTAAAAATTATCATCGGGAACATTATTCTTGTAAGAGAAACGGCAAGAGAAGCTATATCTGCGTTTATACCGGGAGCGAGAAGCGACACAAGCGGCTCTGCAAAAACAAGTCCGAGCGCGCAGATAAGGATTGTCAGCGCAAGAACGGCGCAGACATACTGATTCGCGTATTCAAGCGCGTCCTTCTTGCCCTTTTTTACCATGATCTCGTTGAAAACCGGAATAAAAGACGTTGTGACAACACCGCCTATCACAAAATCGAAAATAAGTATGGGAAGTCTGCTGGCAGTGTCATACGCTATCGCCTCTGCGGACGTACCGTAATGCGCGGCAAGGAGAATATCACGAAGCATACCGAGCGCTTTTGCGGAAACAGTGATTATAACCATAAGCGCCGCTGTTTTCAGAAATTTTCCGTTCTTTTGTTCCATTCCGTTCTCCTTTCATAGGGACTTGGGGCAGACGCAAAACATGGGAAAGCCCCTTCCGCGGAGCTTTCCCGGTTTTATTTAGTAGAATTTACTGCGTTTTTTGCGGATAATTATGGTATACCCCGCCCAAATCACAAGAAATGCGATTATCGCGGCGCATGTTACATATATTCCAACGCCGAGAGTGCTGTCTATTTTAAGCTCCTCCCAGAGGGAGTTTACAAGCTCCAGCGTTTCCGTCGGCAGGCTCTTATAACAGTTTTTGTCATATTCCTCGGCGAAATTCGTGTTTTCCGGATAAAGCAGTTCAAGCCAGTCCTCACCCATATAATCCGCGTACTCCTCGCTGTCGCGCACAAGCGTATTAGGCGATGCATAGCAGATATACTCGGCGTTTGCAATGGCTATCTCCTCGGAAAGCATGAAATTGATATACATTTCGGCATATTCCTTGTTTCGGCTGCCCTTCGGAATACACATGGCGTCAATGAAGATGTTTGTTCCCTCCTCGGGATAATAAAAGCAAAGGTCCTCATTGTTTTCGGACATGGTAAGATAGTCGCCGGCATAATATGAGGCAATCGCCGCCTCGCCCGACTCCATCTTGTTGAATATTTCGTCCATTACATAGCTCTGCACAAGCTCCTTCTGGGCGGCGAGAGAATCAAGCGCCATCCGCCACTTGCTCTCATCGGTCGTATTTACGTCGATACCGAGCCTGTACATCGCCGTTCCGAAAGCATCGCGAGAGTTATTGTACTGGAGAATATCGCCCTTGTACTTTTCATTCCAGAGCAAGTCCCATCCCCCGGTATCCTCCTCGTCTACACGCGACGAGTTGTATATGATGCCGACCATGCCGTATGTGTACGGAACGGAGTATTCCCCGTCGGGGTCATAATAAGGATTGCGAAATTCCTCGGAAATATATTCAAAGTTCGGAACATTGTCAAAGTTGATTTTTTCGAGCATGCCCTCGTCGGCAAGGCGCTTTATCATATAGTCGGACGGAATTATCACGTCATACCCCGTCGCGCCGCTCTTGAGCTTTGCGTACATGTCCTCGTTGCTGGCGTAGGTCGTGTAATTGACCTTTATTCCCGTCGCCTCGGTAAACGCCTTGTTTACGTCAAGCGTGTCCTCTGAGCCGTCGGATATATATTCGCCCCAGTTATAAACATTGATTACCGCTCCGCTTGCGACCGCCGCCTCTTCATCACCGTCATCTGCTCCGCCGCACGAGGCAAGGCATGTGTAGAGAAGAAGCGTGACAAGCAAAACAGAAAGGATTTTCTTCAATTTCCGTAAACTCCTTAATTCTGAGATTTCTTTTTCATTTTTTTCTCTCCTCTCGCGCTTGTGACGTTTGAGAGAATAAGAAGCAAAAGTATCGCAACGAATATCAGCGTCGAAAGCGCATACATATCGGGTGTCACGCGCTTCTTCGTCATCGAGTAAATACGTATCGGCAGAGTTTCAAAGCCGCTTCCGATGGTGAAATAGCTGATTATGAAGTCGTCAAGCGAAAGGGTGAACGCCATAATAAGTCCGGTAAGCACACCCGGCATGATTGCGGGCAGTTCGACCTTGAAAAATGCTTTAAGCGGCGTACATCCGAGGTCCATCGCGGCTTCCGGAAGCTGGGAATCCATCTGGCGTATTTTCGGAATTACCGAAAGAATTATGTACGGCAGATTGAACGTGATATGCGCGATAAGCACCGTCATGAAGCTGAGGTTATTCTCAAGTCCTATAAGTCTGCCGACAAAGACAAAGAGAAGCATCATTGATATACCGGTAACAATGTCCGGATTCATCATCGGGATATTTGTTGCGGTGATTACAGCGCCTTTCACATATTTATTTTTCATGCGCGTGATTCCGACCGCCGCGGCTGTGCCTATGACAGTCGCAATAACAGAGGAAAGCGCCGCAAGAATCAGCGTGTTTTTAAGCGCCGCAAGCGTTGCGCCGTCCCGAAAGAGCTCGCGGTACCAGTGAAGCGAAAATCCGGCAAAAACTCCGGTCGAATTTATGGAGTTAAAAGAAAACAAAATCAGAATGGCGATAGGTGCGTAAAGGAACACGAAAACGAGCGCCATATAGACCTTTGAAAGTGATTTCATACTACCATTGCACCTCCGTCTTCGTCCGAGAAACGGTTCATGACCGCCATGCATATGAGTATCAGCACCATGAGTATAAGTGACAGAGCCGCACCGAGATTATAGTTATACGCAGTCTGGAACTGACGCTCGATTGTATCTCCGATAAGGTCGAAATTGCCTCCTCCGAGCTTCTGGGATATATAGAACGTGCTTATCGACGGCACGAACACCATCGTTACCCCGGAGATAACTCCAGAAGCGCTGAGCGGAAATACCACCTTTGTGAGCACCTTTCGGTTGTTGCAACCGAGGTCGTGCGCCGCCTCAAGAAGTCTGACATCTATTTTGGTCATAACGGAATATATCGGCAGAATCATGTACGGAAGAAAATTGTATACCATGCCGAGAATGACCGCGCCGCTCGTGTTTATCATATGTACGGGTGAAAGCCCTATTTTCACAAGAAGCTGATTTATAAAGCCCGTATCCTCAAGAATCGCCATCCATGAGTATGTACGGATAAGAAAATTCATCCACATCGGAAGCATGACAAGCATTATCATTACCTTCTGCGAATTTGCATTGCTGCGCGAAATCGCATATGCAAGCGGATATGCAATGACAAGGCAGATAAAGGTCGCTATCAGCGCAAGGCTGATAGAGCGGAAAAAGATAACAAGATAACTTGTGTTGCAGGCGTATATAATATTATCAAAGGTAAATGAGCCGTCGCGGTCGGTAAATGCGTAATACGCGACAAAAAGGAGCGGCGCGATGATAAAAATTATCGCCCACACGATATAAGGAGCGGCAAGCGCACGCTGAAGAAGTGTTTTCTGCTTCATTTTATTCCGCCTCTCCGTCGTCGTCTGTCAGCTTGTCAAGCTCGTCGAACTCCTCGCTGTATGAAGAATAGTCTCCGAACTTGTCCGAATATTTGGACTTCTTCATAACGTGAATCGCATCAGGCTCTATGTAAAGTCCGATATGCTCGCCCTGAGCCACAAAATCGGTCGTCTGAATCATCCACTTAAAGCC
>JBJFAQ010000007.1:0-1909 GCA_051887995.1 Eubacteriales bacterium | reverse complement strand
CCGCATGTGTCTGCCCCTATGAGCTTTCGCTGGATCTATCCGAGCTGTGTGATATAATCATTTGCGACTACAACTATGTATTTGACCCGGCTGTCAAGCTGCGGCGCTATTTTTCGGATGAGTCAACGTCTGCCGATTCGGTGATCCTGGTAGACGAAGCGCATAACCTCCCGGAACGTGCGCGCGATATGTTTTCCGCCGAGTTCATCACGTCATACCTTACTGATCTTTCACCATACCTTTCCTCCCTCGGAGAAAAGGTCAGTAAATGTGTTTCCGAGCTTGAAGCTACAATTGAAAAGACCAAATCCTACTGCTCGGATAATATTTATAAAACAGACGACGGTGATGAGGTAGGATATTACGTAGGTAGGGAGCTTCTCCCGGAGGTCGGTGACAAGATTGCCGCTTTGGGCGAAGCGTGCGATGCTTACCTCAAAACAAATACAGGTACTGTATCTCCCGAAGCCTCCTCGGCGACCGCCGCATGCTCATCTATATCACGTATATGCCGACGCTGGCACTCAACCGCTGAAGAATACGACGACCGCTACCGTACGTATATTGATGTTTCGGAGGGGAAATTCCTGCTGAGACAGTATTGCCTCGACCCGGCTGCGTCACTTGATTCGTCTATGCGTAAGATCAGAGCGGCGGTATTTTTCTCCGCGACTCTGACTCCTGCGGATTATTTTTCCGATCTTCTCGGCGGTGGGCACAATTATTCTGCTATCTCTCTGCCGTCTCCGTTTCCGGAGAACAACCTTTTTATCGCCGCGATCTCCTGCGTCAGCACAAGATATGAGGACAGGGAAAAATCGGCAAAGCGTATTGCATCTGTAATTGCCGCGACTGCTTCCGCTCGCGCCGGAAACTATATCGTTTATTTTCCGTCATATAAATTCCTTGAATCTGTTTTCTCCTGCTTTTCCCGAAAATATCCCGGTGTTCGGGTAATAAAGCAGACGCCTCATATGTCTCCTGCCGAAAAGGAGGAATTTATTTCATTTTTCCGTGAGGATACGGGCATACTCAGAATAGGCTTCTGCGTGCTTGGAGGAAGCTTTTCCGAAGGCGTCGATCTGCCTGGCAGCAGGCTTATCGGAACAATAATTGCCGGAGTTGGGCTTCCCGGCCTGTCGTTTGAACGAAATCTGATACGCGATTACTATGAAAACAAGCTTGAGGACGGCTACAATTACGCTTACACGTATCCCGGGACGAACCGCGTGCTTCAGGCTGCAGGACGTGTTATCCGACGCTCCGATGACCGCGGAGTCGTGATCCTTGCAGATGACAGATATACCGCGCCTCCGTACACCGCACTCTATCCGCCACACTGGAAACGCATAAGGAGAGTGGACGAAATTGCATCACTTCCGGCGCTTTTGCGGGATTTCTGGTCAAAAAAGAATGAATAATATCTTTTGCGCAAAATAATTTTGCAATATTACAATTTTAATCTTGCTTATTTGCTTGATATATGCTATAATATCCCTTGTTGTGTTCCGGCATCCTGCAAAACGCACAGTCCCGTATTGCATAGCATATAATCAAGAGTAACCAATTCATGCTGTGTCATATAAAAGAAAGGACGATATAAAATGAAACGCACCGAAATAAAGCAGATCTTTACTGATCCTTCCGCATTTGCGGAGAAAACAATTACCGTCGCAGGTTGGGCGCGCACCATACGCTCCAGCAATGTCTTCGGTTTTATCGAGCTGAATGACGGCTCATATTTCAAGAACCTTCAGGTAGTTATCGAGGAAGCCAAGCTTTCAAACTACCGTGAGGTGATAAAGCAGAACATCGGGGCATCCTTTGTCATTTCCGGCACGCTTGTTCTTACGCCCGATGCCAAACAGCCCTTTGAACTTAAAGCCGAATGTGTGGAGCTTGAGGGTGC
>JBJFAQ010000006.1:0-8400 GCA_051887995.1 Eubacteriales bacterium | reverse complement strand
ATTCTTCCGCGGCAGAGGCAGCGGCAAAGGTCAACGGCAAGGTTATCGGCGTTGACAACGACCAGTCCGGCATTATCAACGAATACGGTGAAGGCATGACCGTTACTTCCGCAATGAAGGGTCTTGCAGTCTCCGTTAAGGATGTTCTTACGGGCATCAGAAACGGTCACTGGTCCGACTATGTCGGCAAGATAGACAACCTCGGGCTTGTATCGGGCACAGATCCGGCTCTCAACTATGTACAGCTTCCGATGGACACATGGTCGATGACGAACTTCACGATTGACGATTATAAGGCGCTTGTTGCAAAGCTTTATGACGGCACAATCACGGTTTCTGCCGTAACTTCAGAGGTTCCCGAGGTAGCGGTTTCTGTTGAATACGCAGGAAAGATCAAGGGTTAATCACAAAAAAGATAAAAACAAAATATACACTCGGGGCACGCCGCAGTAATGCGGCGTGCCCCGAGTGTTTTGATGAGAAAGCTCACACAAAAAGGCACAAGGGCGAAAAACCACGGTAAGTCCGCCGCTTTTCCTTTGCATAAAATGGCGAAAAAAGAGTCTTTCGGAAAAAACCACCCCATTTTGAAAGTTTTTGAAGATTCCAAAGAAACTTTTTAAAGAAAGTTTCTTTGGGGAAAAGTCACGGCAAAAAGAAAGCGCCGTAAAGAGGATTTCGCGCTCTGCGGAGCGCGACGTGGGCTGCGCGCCCCCGACGGCGCCGCCTTTTAAAAAAGGCGGGCGAAAATTTTAATTTGGGCGGTGTTTATGTCCTTGCCGGGAGCGCTTCGCCCTCAATCAGCGCGTCAAAGCACGCGTTCTCTGCGTATTCAACTCTTGCTCCCTCAACGTGAAGATACCTTGCCGATGCATAATTATATGTACTGAGGCGTCTGTCAAGCGCGTCGTTTGAATGAGCGCACACAAAGATGGCGGCGCCTTCTATCGCGCTTACAATCAGCGTATGGTAAAAATCGCCCTCGTCGTTCGCAAGTTGTATTACGTCTCCCGGTCTCAGCTCGCGCCGTCTTACCTCACGCATAAACGGTCCGACGCCGTCGTTTGTCGTCATGAAATCGTAAAAAAACTCCACGCCCGTCCACGACGGCGAACGGTCCGACGAGGACACGAAATACCATCCGAATGTGGGCGTGTAATTCATCACGCAACTTCCGGCAAGAACGCACTGGGAAACAAAATTTGTGCAGTTTCCTCCCTGGCCCGTAAAGTCCGTGAAAAGGGGATTGCGCGAGAGCGCCCATCTGCGCGCGTATTCCACCGCGCGCGCTCTGTTGTAGGGTTTGACTAAGATCATGTCATTCCTCCTCGTTTGCTTTATCAGTATATTCTATGCATGCCCCTCCCCAAAAGTGCCGCAGGAGCGGGATTTGGCTTGTACTTTTGCAAAAAAGAGCGGCGAAAGTCCTTGAATTTGACGGGATATAATGTTATAATTGTTTAAAGAATACTTATCGGCGCGCCGCAATGAATTTAAGACGCAAATTTCTGCCCGGAGGAGAAATATGATAAAAATTTTTCATTTTGCCGACCTGCATCTTGACAGCCCTTTTGCAGGGTGCGATATAAAAGCAAGCGAAAACGGACGAAAGAGGCTCCGCGATGCCTTTTTGCGCATGATGAAGCGTGTAAGCGAGGGTGGATATGACCTTGTGCTGATTCCGGGCGACCTTTATGAGAGCGGATACCTCACCGCAGAGACCGCTGAGCTTGTTATGCGCACGCTCGGCGCGCTCCCGTGTCCGGTTGTCATATCTCCCGGTAATCATGACCCATATTGCAAGGGAAGCCTTTATACAAGTATGAATTTGCCCGAAAACGTTCATGTTTTTTCTTCCGAGGAGCTTTCCTATTTTGATTTTGACGATATCGGCGTCCGTGTTTACGGCTACGCCTTTACGGAGCCGTCGCTCCGCCGCGGACCGCTTGCGGGCGAGCATCCGGAGCACGGCGGGCGGATTCCCCTGCTCTGTGCGCACGCCGATGTGTCGTCTCCGCTTTCACCATACGCGCCGCTTTCATATGCCGATGCCGAGGACGCGGGTATCGTTTACGCGGCTCTTGGGCATATCCACAACGCGCCGCCCGTGTTCCGCTCGGAACGGACGACCTGTGCGTATTCGGGCTTTGTCGAGGGACGCGCTTTTGATGAACGCCATTACGGAACGGCGCTTTCCGTAGCTCTCGACGAGACTTCCTTTCCCGTAAGGGTTACGGCGGAGCAGGTGCAAATCGGAACATACCGCTTTGAGACGGAGCAGATTGACATTACCGCCGCTCTTGGGGACGAAGAAGCGTCGGAGCTTGTCGCACGGCGCATTTCGGAGCGCGGCTACGGAAGCGAGACGGCGCTCCGAGCGGTGCTTTGCGGCGAGGTCGGTACGGGATATGCGCCGAATGTGCGTGTAATTGCGGAAAAATGCCGCGGAGAGCTTGATGTGCTTGAGGTTATCGACGATACAAGCCCGATTTTGGACGGCGCGGCGCTTGAGAGCGATATTACCCTTCGGGGCGAGCTTTACCGCACGCTGAAAGAAAAGCTGTGTTCGGGAAGCGGCGAGGAGCGGAGAGTCGCAGCTCTTGCCTTAAGACTCGGACTTGCCGCGCTTGAGGGACGGGATATATCCGTGTTCCTTCCCGATACAAGCCCGATAGAATAAAGCCGGGAAGGAGACGCAGGAATTGAAGATAAAAAGCCTTTATATAAAAGAATACGCCGGAGTAAAGAACCGGTGCATTGAGCTTGAGCCGGGATTCAACATTATTGAGGGAGAGAACGAATCCGGCAAGAGCACGATACTGTCCTTTATCAAATTTATGCTTTACGGACTTGCGAAGCGTTCTGCGGGAGAGACCGTTACGGAGAAGGAAAAAGCCTTTTCCTGGTCAGGCGGCGTCGCCGAAGGGACGATGACGGTTGAGACGGAGGACGGTGTCTTTCGCATTGAGCGCTCGGCACGCGAGGGTGTCCGCGGCGATTCGCTTAAAATAATAGAGCTTGATACAGGAGATGCCGTTTTCCGCGGTGAAGTTCCGGGCGAGGTGTTTCTCGGAGTGTCTGCGGCGGTTTTTGAAAGCTCGGCATGCGTCAGACAGCTTTCCTGTGCCTTGCTTGACGGAGCGGAGCTTGGCAGTGCGCTTGAAAATTTGCTTCTTTCCGCCGATGAGGCGCTGAGCACTCAGAAAGCGGTAGACAAGCTGGAATCCCAGCGAAAAAAACTGCTTCACAAGACCGGACGCGGCGGCTCGATAGCGGAGCTTACCTTGCGCCGCGACACTCTGCGCACAAGGCTTGAGACGGCAAAGAAAAAGAACGCTCAGATAATGGATTACGAAGCGTCATATGAAAAACTGGCGGCGCTTTGCTCCGAAGCGAGGGAAAAGCTCGCGGAAAACAGGGAGTTGTGCGAGGCTTACGACAAGCGCCAGCAGCTTATAAGGCTCGAAAGCCTGAAAAGCACAAAAGCGCGCATTGAGAGCATTGAAACCGAGCTTTCGGAATACAAAGCGGAGAAATGCTATCTCGGCTTTGTGCCGCGCGGGGACTATCTTATGGCGCTTACGGAAGCAGAGCGGGATTTTTCCTCGGCACTTAAGGACAGGGAGGAAAAAAGCGCCGATTTCGAGGATGCGCGCGGCGCTCTGCCCGAGGAAAACGAAGAAAAAGCAAAATATGCGCTCGAAATTGAGAAAATGGGCGGCGCGGCGACGGTGGCGGACGAGTATTCCGCGTCTTACAGGCGTCACAACAGCCTTTTGCGCTCGGCGTTTGTTTTCCTTGCCGTCTGCGCGGTTTTCGTCGCGGCAAGTGTCATATGCGTACTGCCGCTGACGCTCCCTAAATTTTTTGAAAACGCATATGTTTTTCCCGCGTTTTGCAGCGGAGCCGCAATTTCTGCACTTGCAACCATTCTCTTTTATATAGCTTCCGGGAAAAAGCGCGGGAAATGCGAGAAAATCTGCCGCGCGCTCGGACTTGACGGATTTCCGTCGGGAAATGAGCTTTATACGTATCTCGGAGAGTGCGCCGGAGCAAAAGCAAAGTGCGACGGAAGGCGCAAACGCCTTGAGGACGCAGAGAGAGCGCTTGCGGAAGCGGAGAGTACGCTCGGCAGCCGCCGCACGGAGCTTGAGAGACTGCTTTTCAAGGTCGGCGCGAAGCTGCCGGAGAATGAAGCTGACATAAACGGACTTGTGCTCGAAATTAAGGCGTCGTCGGACGAGGTCTGCCGAGGAATAGACGAGCTTGAGCGCGACCTTGCCAAATACCGTACGCTCTACGAGGAGAGAAGCCGCGAGGCAGAGGGACTTGACGAAAAGGCGCTGCGTGCGGCGCTCACGCCGGAGCTTGAAGCGCGCCTTGCAAGCGTGAATATAACTTCCCTCAGACGCGAATATGAGTTTATGCGCGCAAAGGCGGAATCTGCCGAGCAGAAAAAGAATTATTATGACCATGAGCTTGTGGGACTGCGCGCGACGGCGGAAAATCCGCTGAAGGTGGAAGCTCTGCTTTACGCGACCGAGGAAAGACTGAAAGAGGAGACAACGCTTCACGCGGCAATCTCGCTTGCCTCCGATGCGCTTCAGACTGCGGCGGTGACGGTACGGAAAAACGTAACGCCCATGCTTCGTGCGCGCGCCGGAGAATTTCTGTCCTCCCTTACGGACGGAAAATACAGTGCGCTCGGAATCTCGCCGGACTTTACAATAACGCTTGAAGCGGACGGCGTGACACGGCCGATTGAGGCGATGAGCGCGGGAACGAAGGACGCGGCATACCTTGCGCTCAGACTTGCGCTCATATCGGTGCTTTACAGAGACGGCCAGCCGCCGCTTATGCTTGACGAGGCGCTTTCGCAGATAGACGACAGGCGCACGGCGGCACTGCTTTCCATGCTTTCGCGCTATTGCTCCGAAAGAAATCAGTGCATGCTGTTTTCCTGCCATACAAGAGAGTCGGAAATGGTAGAGGCGAACGTGATAAGGCTTCAGAGCCGAGACGTCTGAAAAACTGACATTTCACCTCTTTAAAATTCGCCCGTAACCTCGGCGTTTGATGCCGCCCTTCAAAATTGAGTGCGCCGTACAAGGCAAAAACACAAAAACCGAAAGGATTTACCTATGCTTACTTCGCTTTTTGGCGCGGGCAACTGCGGCGTTGACGGGTATATCGTCACCGTCGAGTGCAATTCAAAGCCCGTGCTTGAAAAATTTGATATTGTGGGACTGCCCGACCTTGCCGTAAAGGAGGCAAAGGAAAGAGTGCGCACTGCCTGCGAGAACAGCGGATTTGCCTTTCCGGAAAGTGAAATAACGGTAAATCTTGCCCCTGCCGACCGCCGCAAGGAGGGAACGGGCTTTGACCTTCCGATTTTGCTCGGTATTCTCGGCAGCAGCGGAGCGCTTCCGGGCGTGTCCTTTAATGGAAGGTGCTTTGTCGGCGAGCTTTCGCTTTCGGGCGAGGTGCGCCCGGTGCGCGGAATGCTCTGCATGTGTGCCGCCGCAAAGGAGGCGGGCTTTACCGAGTTCTATGCGCCAAGGGCGAACGCACATGAGGCAGCGGCGGTCGCCGGAATCGACGTTTATGCCGTGTCTGATGTTTCTTCACTTGTATCTCATCTTACCGGCAAAGAAAAAATGACGCCTGTGAAGTGTACATACGGCGGCGCGGCAGTCCGCACGGACGCGGAGATGCTTGATTTTGCCGATGTAAAGGGACAGGGCATGGCAAAGCGCGCAATGGAAATCGCCGCCGCAGGAGGGCATAATATACTCCTTATAGGCCCTCCCGGCACGGGAAAATCCATGCTTGCAAAGCGCCTGCCGTCGATTCTGCCACCGCTCACCTTTGAGGAGGCGGTCGAGAGCACAAAAATACATTCGGTTGCGGGAATCCTGCCCGAAAATGTGTCCCTGCTTTCCGAGCGTCCGTTCCGCTCTCCGCATCATACGATGAGCACGGTCAGCATGGTAGGCGGAGGGGCAAATCCCGTTCCGGGGGAGGTTTCCCTTGCACATAACGGAGTTCTCTTCCTTGACGAGCTGCCCGAATATACAAAAGCGGTGACGGATTCGTTAAGACAGCCGCTTGAGGACCAGAAGGTTACGATAACGAGAGTAAACGGAAGAGTGACGTATCCTTGCTCTTTTATGCTTGTGTGTGCGATGAATCCGTGCAAATGCGGTTATTTCGGGCATCCGACGGAAAAATGCACCTGCGGAGAGGGCGAGGTAAAGAGATATATTTCCCGTGTGAGCGGACCGTTACTTGACCGTATTGACCTTGAGGTAGAAATGCCGTCGCTTTCGATGGAGGAAATGACTGACATGAAGCCCGGCGAGCCGTCGAGCGCGATACGCGAGCGGGTCATACGCGCAAGAGAATTTGCCGCCTCCCGTTTTGAAGGCACAGAGGGGATATTCTGCAACGCGCAGATACGCCCCGGGCATATGGACGACCTTATCCGCGTTTCTCCCGCCGCACTTGAGCTTGTAAAGCGTTCGTTTTCGGCGTGCGGGCTGTCTGCGCGCGCGTTTGACCGCATTCTGCGCGTTGCGCGCACCATCGCAGACCTTGACGAAAGCGAAACGGTTGAGCCGAAGCATGTGGCAGAGGCGATACAGTACCGAAGCCTGGACAGAAAGTACTGGAGAAGATGAAAACGGTATGTCAAGAGGATAACGGAAAGATAAATCGGAATCGGAAAGGAAGAAAAGACAATAAGTAAATATAAATCTTTATGGGAATACGTGCAGAGCAACGGAAGTCAATCTTTCAAGCTGACGTTTGAAGAAATACAGGACATTGCAGGGATACCGATAGACCATTCTTTTCTAAAATACAAAAGTGAGCTTGCGGAATACGGGTATCTGGTCGGAAAAATATCTATGAAAGAGCGAACAGTTATTTTTAATAAGATTGACTGACGGATTTTGCGTATGCTTTACTGCCTAAAGGGCTTCGCCCCGGGCTGATAAAAGAACCGGCTTCGGTATTTTACCAAAGCCGGTTTGAACTTTAAAAAAGCGATTATTTCCGCTCACCTTTGATTCCTTGTCACGGTAAAGACCTTTTTTTCGTCTCCGCAGATAAAAACAAGCTCGTTTTCGCCGTATGAGAGCGGAATATCAAGCTCAAAACTGCCGTCCTTTGCCCGACTGACTTTTTTTCCGTCAAAATAAAGCGTAAGCGTCGGGTCGGTTTTTCCGCTTACGGAAATTGTCGCGTCGTATGTCTCAGACATGTCTGTTATGCCGTATAGAGACAGCTTTTCGCCCGTTTCCCAGACGTCGGAATAAATGATTTCCTCCGAAAAAAGCCCGCCTGTTTCACCGCGAATGCCCGCTGCGTCTCTTTCGATTGCGGCGTAGCCGTAAAGAATACTTCCCCTGTAACAGAGCGCTTCTCTTGCGTCGCTTATCTGCCGAGTAAGCTCGCCCTCCGGCGATTCCCACGTCTCATACATATACGCCGCATGGCTGATAAGAAGCTTTACTCCCGTGCCGTCGAGCGAAGCGTTCCAGAAGCGGAGCAGCTCGCCGTAAGGCGCGGCATCTGTGTCATAGCGCCAGTAAAGCTGAGGCGCAATATAGTCAACATACCCACCGTTTGCCCATTCGAGCGCGTCACAGTAAAGGGTTTTGTACGCCTCAAGTCCATGTGTGGCGCTGCCGCCGTTCTCGCCGTTTGTGTTTTGCCAGATTCCGAAGGGAGACACACCGAAAAGACACTCGCTCCGCACGTCCTTTACCGCTTTATAGCAGCTTTTTATAAGGTCGTTTATGTTTGAGCGCCGCCAGTCGTCAAGGCTTTGACCGCCCCCGTACTTTGCAAAGGACGCGGAATCGTCGAACACAGCCGTGCCGGAGTCGTCTTTTACCGGATAAGGATAGAAATAATCGTCGAAAACCACGCCGTCAACGGCATAGTTCTCCACAATTTCCTTTACTCCCGCCGCAATATAATCGCGCACATCGGGGTTGCCCGCGTCAAAATAGAGCTTTCCGTCAGCGTAAGGTATCACCCAGTCGGGGTTTTTCCTAGCGGGATTTGACATGGCAAGGGCGGAGATGTCCGTTTTGGGGTACTTTGCACTGCCGTATGTCACTCTCAGGGGGTTTACCCAGGCGTGAACGTTTATTTTGAGGTCCTTTGCCTTGTCTATAAGGTATGCAAGCGGGTCAAAACCGCCGTCCGCCGCCTTGCCCTGCGTGCCCGAAAGATATTCCGAGACCGGGAACAGCTCGGACTTGTAAAGGGCGTCCGCCGTCGGTCTTACCTGAAAGAAAACGGCGTTAAGCCCAAGCTCGGCGCAATTTTCAAGAATCGCGTCAAGCTCTCCCGCAAGGGAGGTCGCGTCAAGTCCTTTTTTGCTCGGAT
>JBJFAQ010000005.1:0-8431 GCA_051887995.1 Eubacteriales bacterium | reverse complement strand
GGCTGAATATTTTTCATTTCCTCTTTGCTGACAAATCCGGAAATATATTTATCATTTAATTTTACAGTCATTTCCTTTTCCCCTTAGAAAAAAATTTGCTCTTATTGTATTACTTTTTTTTACATCTTTCAACACATATTTGTTAATTTTTATCGTGTCAGACAAAAATATCTTAAAATTTGTTGAAATACCCCGAAAAAACTGATTTTCGGCACGTCCGAGACCGCAGTTACCGGCACGCTGCCGATTTCGGTCTCTCCGGAAAAGAATTTGACGTTTCCGACGATATCCCCGGCATGAACAGGCGCGGATATTTTTTCGGAAAGCTCGACGACCTTTTCTATTTTCCCTTTTTCAGACGCGGAAACCACAGCCGAGAAGTCTCCGTGCGCCGCCTCACAGGAATCCTTTACTCCGCCAAGCACCCGAATTTCACCCACGCGTTCGCCGGCGCAGCTGTAAAGCCCGTAATTGGCAAAGCCGAAATCGAGCAGCTTCGTCGTCTCCGCATTGCGTATATCTCTTGTGGGCGAACCCATCACAACCGCGATAAGAGTCATTCCGTCGCGCTCCGCAGTCGCCGAGATGCAGAATTTTGCCTTTGAGGTTGAGCCGGTTTTAAGCCCGTTTGCCCCTTTATAGAAGCGTATTAGCCTGTTTGTGTTTGTAAGTCCGAATGCGCCGTCGCGTATAGTGTCCATCCAGATAGAGCTGTATTCCAGTATCTTTTTGTGTGATATCAGCTCTCTTGACATTATGGCAATATCGCGTGCGGAGGTAAGATGGCTTGTCACGGTGTCGTCAAGCCCGTTTGTGTTCTCAAATTTGGTATTTGTCATTCCAAGCTCTGCGGCTTTTTCGTTCATTTTTGAGACAAACGCCTCCTCACTTCCCGCCACATACTCGGCAAGTGCGACCGCGGCGTCGTTCGCCGATGAAATGACAACGCTTTTGACAAGGTCCTCAACCGTCATCTGCTCGCCCTCTTTAAGGTATATCTGAGAGCCGCCCATGGAAGAAGCGTGTGCGCTTGCACTCACCGTGTCCTCAAGCGATATTGCCCCGCTGTCTATCGCTTCCATGACAAGCAGCAGCGTCATTACCTTTGTAACGGAGGCGGGCGGAAGCGCTTCATCCGCATTTTGCTCAAAGAGCACTTTTCCCGTTGACGCTTCCATGAGTATTGCGCTTTTTGCATCGACCTGAAAATCAGACGAGGGAACATCGGCAAAAACGCCAAGTGAAAAGCAGGCAAAAATCATAAGCGGCACAAGTATTGCCGCCGTAAGACGCAGATATTTCTTCATATAATCACCTCGCTCATTATTATGAGAAAATCCGCGCATATATGCAAATAAAGCACAAGGCTCAGGCATCACTGTTCTGACGTCTGAGCCTTGTGTTTCTTATTTATTTGCGAACTCCGAATTTATATATCGTTGTATAGTCGTATTTTTCACCCTTGTCAAGAATTATGTTATTAAAATTGGGGTGATTTACGGCGTCGGGCATTTTTTCGGTCTCAAGCGCGACTGCGTGGCGCGGCACCTGAGGACAGCCTCCCTTAAACGGGACCTTAGCGTTCATGCAGTTGCCGGTATAAACCTGAACACCCGGCATATTCGTAATTACCTTCATTTCTCTGCCGGATTTCGGGTCGAAAAGCACCGCGCGGCAAGCAGGAACATCTGTTTCACCGCCGCTGAAGCAGAAGCAGTGGTCGTAGCCTTTGCCGTTTCTTAAATCAGCGTCGTCTGCGTTTATATCTCTGCCTATTTCCTTCTCCGTGCGGAAGTCAAACGGCGTTCCCGCAACGCTTTTTATTTCGCCTGTCGGAATAAGCACCTCGTCTGTCGGAATATATGCGTCGGCGTCAAGCATGAGCGTATGCCCCTCGATACTTCCGGAAGCAAAGCCGCCGAGGTTAAAATAGGTATGATTTGTCATATTTACAAGCGTTTTTTTGTCGGTTTCAGCTTCGTACCGAATCGAAAGCGCATTGTCCGCCGTAAGCGTATATGTGACCTTTACCGAAAGCGTTCCGGGATAGCCCTCCTCGCCGTCCGGAGAAACGTAAGTGAGCACAAGCTGCGGCTCGTCTCCGTCAATCGGCTCTGCGTTCCAGACTCTGTGGGAAAATCCGATTTTTCCGCCGTGAAGGCTGTTTCCGTTGTTGTTTAGATAGAGAGAATACTCTTTTCCGTCAAGGGTAAATTTCCCGTGTGCGATACGATTGCCCACTCTGCCGACAAGCGCTCCGTGATAGCCGCTTGCATGTGCATAATCATTAAAGCTGTCAAATCCGCACACGACATCGGAAAACCTGCCGTCTCTGTCAGGAACTTTTATCTGCATGACAGCTCCGCCGAAATCCGTTATCTTGACTTTCATTCCGGAAGCGTTTTTCATAGAATATGTGCTGACTTCTCTTCCGTCGTCCGTAAAGCCGTAATGCTTTTTCAAAATATTTTTCATGTTTTCCCTCTGCTCAGTCGCCGTATCCGTTCGGGTTCATCTGCTGCCAGTGATTTGAGTCACGGCACATGTCCTCAATGCCGTATTCGGCTTTCCAGCCGAGCACCTTATAAGCCTTTTCGGGATTTGCATAGCACTCGTCGATGTCACCGGGACGTCTCGGCGCGATTTTGTAATTTATCTTTATCCCGGTCGCCTTCTCGTAAGCCTTTACGATATCGAGAACAGAGTATCCCACGCCCGTTCCGATGTTGAAATAATCAACTCCGGTCTTTGTCTCGGCATATTCGATTGCCTTGAGATGCGCCTTTGCCAGGTCAACGACGTGGATATAGTCGCGCACGCCTGTTCCGTCATGAGTATTGTAGTCATTTCCGAACACGGAGAGACATTCTCTCTTTCCAGACGCCACCTGCGTGATATAAGGAAGCAGGTTGTTCGGGATTCCCTTCGGGTCTTCGCCTATAAGACCGCTCTTGTGAGCCCCTATCGGATTGAAATAGCGCAAAATCGAAACGCTCCATTCGGGGTCGGAAACCCAGATGTCCTTCAGAATACGCTCTATCATCAGCTTTGTCTCGCCGTACGGATTCGTTGTGGAAAGAGGAAAGTCCTCGGAAATCGGGACGCTCTTCGGCTTGCCGTAAACTGTCGCAGAGGAGCTGAATACAATGCGCTTTGCACCGTATTTTGCCATAACCTTGCAGAGCGTAAGAGTGCTCAGAAGATTGTTGCGGTAATACTCCATCGGCTTTTCTACCGACTCGCCGACCGCCTTAAGGCCAGCGAAATGGATTGCGCTTTCTATCTTGTTTTCACTGAAAATTTTTTCGAGCGCCTCGCCGTCACAGAGGTCTGCCTCGTAAAATTTGAAGTCTTTGCCGGTAATATCTTTTATTCTGTCGAGAACGCAGGGCTTACTGTTGCAGAAATTATCCACAATGATAATTTCTTTGCCCGCCTCAAGAAATTCAACCGCCGTGTGTGAGCCGATGAATCCGGCTCCGCCTGTAATCAAAATTGCCATTTTTCTCTCTCCTTATCTCCACATTCCGTCAGGATAAACGCCTTCCGAAATCATTTTTCTGAGACTTGATTCGACATTTGCCTTGTCCTCGCGGTAGGTAACTCCGTACCAGACGGCGTCTGTCGAATAAACCTTCATGTCGGCTCTGCCGGCATGCACCATTTCCATTATTGCCGTCGGAATATAGTATTCGTTTTTGAGAGGGTCTTCCATTCCGCGCAGAAAAGCGGAAAATCCCTCCTCTATGTATCCGAAAACATCGGGCGTAAATCCGAGGCAGTTCATTGAAACTATCGTGTCGAGCGGAAGCGTGCGCCACTCTCCGTTTTCCTCATACTCCGCCGCGCTGCCGCTGCGGCGCAGCTTTGTACGCTCGACGACATCCGAGAGAAAACCGTTTCCGTCAACGGAACATTCGCCGCGCGAAACAGTGCCGTTTTCGGTGAGCGTGTGCCCAAGGACATATCCTACCATGCAACAGTGCGATATGTTTCTGTCGGATTTGACGTTTCTGAAATGTTCTGCGAGCTTCATGAAAGCGTCCCGACCGTAAAAGTCATCGGAATTGATGACGGCGAAGGCGTCATTTACAAAATTCTTTGCGGCAAGCACGGCATGAGCAGTTCCCCACGGCTTCACCCTGCCCTCCGGGACGCTGAATTCCGTCGGAATATCCTCAATGCTCTGAAATGCGTACTCAACTTTTATCTTTTTTTCGACACGTGCGCCGACAGTCTGACGAAAATCCTCGTAATTTTCCTTTTTTATGACAAAGACCACCTTGTCAAATCCCGCCTGTATCGCGTCGTATATCGAAAAATCCACAATAAATTCGCCTTTTGCCGTAATAGGGTCGATCTGCTTCAGTCCGCCGTAACGCGAGCCCATACCCGCGGCAAGTATTACAAGTGTCATATTTATTTTTCCTCTCGTATCGGTTTTTCTTTCAGTCTATATCCCTCTCCACCTTTTCGGGGGGAGTAAGCAGGCACTCGGGGTTTTCAATACATCTCTTTATGATTTTGAAACAGGAAGCATAGTAATATCCGTCGCAGATACGCTCGTCCGTCACAACATTAAAGTCAATATATTTGCGTTTTGTAACATTTCCCTCGCTGTCGAGAACATATTTCATCTGCTTTGAGCCGTAAGAAATAAACACCGGCAGATTTCCGAAATCATAAAGATGGTGGTATATCGGTTTTATTCCGAGAGAACCCATACTTGTTATTATCATCGAGCCGTGAAAGGGGCTTACTTTGATAAGGAACTGCGGAAGAAGTCCGAAATAATCAAGGAAAAAAAGCAACGAAACCGTCCATCTGAAAAACAGCCCCGGTATGTAAGTAAGAGCCTTTGCAACCTTGTCAAAGCTGGAGCCTTCTCCCGCCGCAAGCGTCTCGGTGACTACTTTGTTGAATTTTTCATAAACATCGTCAACAGTATCGGTCGGCGAGAAAACAACCTTTATCATTGTATCAGGCGAATCAATGTTCATGTTGCGTTTTATTGACATATTGACTATTATTTCATCGTCGCGGGTATACACCTTCTGTCCGCTCACAAAGCGGTTCAGAGCGGGACGCTGTGCTATGGCGCGCACATATGCGGCAATGATAACATGGAGAATGGTAAAATTGGTCTTTCCCTCCGCAACCTTCTTGCGGCAAAGGCTTTCTGTCTTATCAATATTCAGAGAATCCGCAAAAAAATTCTGCGCATCGGAACGTCTGCGCATAATGTATGGAATAACTTTTACCATCGCGGTTGAGGAACGTATTTTTCTACCGTCTTTTCGGTCGCCGAATCTTCTTTTTGTCACTGGTAATTCCCCCTTGGTCGCATATTCTGGTTTATTATATAACATTTTGCAGCAAAATGCAAGATAAATGCAGAAAAAAAGGAATCCAAAAACGCAAAAAAGATTCTGCAAAAAATCGAATTGTGCAGTATGCACAATTGTTAAAAACTTAACTTATTCATATTTTGACAAAGTGCTTGAAAAATGTTTTACAATATAGTATAATACTCTCCGGTCTGAATAATTCTCGGAAAGGAAATCTTTTATGAAAATTGCGGTACTTATAAAACAGGTTCCCGGCACGACAAATGTCGAAATAGACCCTGTAACCGGAACGCTTAAACGCGACGGCATCGCCGGAAAAATGAATCCGTACGACCTTTTTGCCCTTGAAACGGCGCTTTCGCTAAAAAAGGAGCTTCAGGACACAACAGTTACGGCGCTCACAATGGGTCCGAATCAGGCTTCCGTCGTTGTGCGCGAGGCAATATACATGGGCTGTGACAACGGATATGTGATAAGCGACAGGCGCTTTGCGGGAGCCGATGTGCTCGCCACGAGCCGTACTCTCTCCGGCGCTCTGAAAAAGGCCGCCTCGGAGCTTGGCGCTGACAGCTTTGACATTATCCTCTGCGGAAAGCAAACAACGGACGGCGACACCGCGCAGGTTGGACCTGAATGTGCCGAAAGGCTCGGTATTCCGCATGTTGCAAACGTACTTGAAGTCAAAAAGCTGACAGACAAAGAAATATGCGTATGCGCCGACATGGGAGCATACGAGCAGACGCTGACGCTTCCGCTCCCGGCGCTCCTTACGGTCGAAAAAGATGTGAATACGCCCCGCCTCCCTTCCATAAAGCGCAAATACGAGCTTGAAGCGGAAGGAAAGAGCGACTCACTCATTTCCTTTATCTCACTTGATGATTTTGAAGACAATGACCCGAAAAAATACGGTCTTAACGGCTCGCCCACACAGGTTGAGCGAATCTTCCCGCCGAAAGCAAGCAGCGAAAGAGAAACATTTACGGGAAGCGCGGACGAGCTTTCGGAAATTCTGCTCGGACAGCTTGAGAAAATGAAGCTGATTCAGAAAGGACGGTAAAAATGTCTTACCTTAAGATAAATCATGATAAAATAACGCCGGATATCGCCCGTGCGCTCGTCCAAATCTGTCCTTTCGGCGCGATTTCGGAATCCGGAGGAAGCATTGACATAAACGCCGCGTGCAAAATGTGCGGAATGTGCGTGAAAAAAGGACCTGCGGGCGCAGTTGAGCTTATAAAAGAGGACACCGCCCCCGCGCTTGACAAAAGCAAATGGAAAGGTATTGCGGTTTATGCGGAAATAGACCCTGCGACCTCTCACATTCACCCAGTTGCATTTGAGCTGCTCGGAAAAGCAAAAAGCCTTGCTTCCGTCACCTCCCACCCGGTATATGCACTGCTTATAGGGTCGGAGCTTTCGGAGGAAGCCGAAAAACTGCTCGCATACGGAGCTGACAAGGTCTACCTTTACGATGCTCCCGAATTTGCCGGTTCCAAAATTGATACATATACAAACGCTTTTTCCGATTTTGTCGAAAATGTGCATCCGTCCTCCGTCATGGTGGGCGCGACAAATCTGGGAAGATCTCTTGCGCCGCGTGTCGCCGCGCGCTTCAACACCGGACTTACCGCCGACTGCACGGTGCTCGAAATGAAGGAAAACACCGACCTTGTGCAGATACGTCCCGCGTTCGGCGGAAATATCATGGCGCAGATCATAACCCCGAACACGCGCCCGCAGTTCTGCACGGTAAGATATAAAATTTTCAGCGCATGTCCGAGCGCCGAGGCAAACGGAGAAATTGTCCGCATGTCAATGGACAAAGCAAAGATGCAGAGCGTAATAACCGTAAACGAAACAAAGAAAAAGCCGATAGAGACAGACATTTCGGAAGCGGAAATCATCGTTGCATGCGGCAGAGGAGTAAAAAATGCAGACGAGCTTGCCGTCGCCGCGGATTTTGCGGAAAAAATAGGTGCGACGCTTGCCTGCACGCGTCCGCTTGTTGAATCCGGAATGTTTGACCCGAAAAAACAGATAGGTCTGAGCGGAAGGACCGTAAAACCGAAGCTCATTATTACGCTCGGCGTCTCCGGTTCCGTACAGTTTGCCGCAGGAATGAACAATTCCGCGCGGATAATCGCCATTAACACAGACCCCGCGGCGTCAATTTTTAAAATCGCGCATATCGGTCTTGTCGGCGACTGGAAAGAAATTATAAAAAGGCCTTTGGAGGTACTCTCATGATTGATTTTGCTTTCCTCAAAAAAATATTCGGTGACGAACGCGTCATCTGCGATAATATAAGTCCCGATTATTCGCACGACGAGCTGAGCGGCAAGGAAGCATCCGGATATCCCGACGCCGTTGTTTTCCCCGCATCGACAGAGGAAGTTTCCGCCGTGATGAAATATGCGTATGAAAATGATATTCCCGTCATCGCACGCGGCTCGGGAACAGGGCTTGTCGGCTCTTCAGTCGCCGTCCACGGAGGAATAATGCTTGACTTTACCAAAATGAATCATATAATCGAGCTTGACACCGAAAATCTGACCGTCACGGTCGAGCCCGGGGTTCTTCTCATGGAGCTTTCAAAATTTGTCGAGGAGCACGACCTCTTCTACCCGCCCGATCCCGGTGAGAAATCCGCCACAATCGGAGGAAACATCTCGACGAATGCGGGCGGAATGAGAGCGGTCAAATACGGCGTCACGCGCGACTATGTACGTGCGCTCACCGCCGTAATGCCCGACGGCACGGTTATGAAATTCGGCGGCAAAGCGGTCAAAAACAGCTCCGGTTATTCGCTCAAGGACCTTGTCATCGGCAGTGAAGGCACGCTGTGCGTGATAACAGAAGCGGTGCTTAAGCTCCTTCCGCTCCCGAAAATGACGGTGAGCCTGCTTATTCCCTTCCCGGACACGGAAACCGCTATCAAAACTGTTCCGAAAATAATCTGCTCAAAGGCAATCCCGACCGCGATTGAGTTCATGGAAAAGCAAACCATTCTCTATTCCGAGGAATTTCTCGGAAAGCGCTTCCCCGACTCGTCAGCACCCGCATATCTTCTTCTGACCTTTGAC
>JBJFAQ010000004.1:0-1945 GCA_051887995.1 Eubacteriales bacterium | reverse complement strand
CTTGCGATTCGATACGGCGGGGCGATGGACGGCGTCGAGGTCATGGCGGTTATCTTCTCAAAAAAATTAGGAATTACCGTGGGTACTTTTTGCCTGATTTATAATGTGCTCTTATACATTATCTGCGGAATAATTCTGGGCAGCTGGATACTTCCGCTGTATTCGGTCGTTACATATGCCGCCGGGTCAAAGACGGTCGATTTCATTGTGGATGGGCTTGACAGCTCAAAATCGGCGATGATAGTAACTACAAAACCTGAGCAGATAAGCAGGGCAATCTCCGAAGAGTTCAAAATAGGAATTACGGTAATAGATGCAAAGGGATATTACTCTGATGAGAAAAAGACGTTGCTTTACGCCGTGGTAAATCAGTTCCAGATAGTTCGGATAAAATCCCTTATCAAAGCGATAGATAAAGAAGCCTATGTGACAATTTCACCCGTATCGGATTTGCTTCACGGAAGCAAGGAGAATACCTGAAAAACCGAATTATGACACGCACAGTTAAGGTTAATCAGACCGTTTGTTACGGACAAAAAAGTAACCGGAAGACTCAGTCTTCCGGTTTTACGGTTTGAGCGGTGAGGGCGGCTTTTCCTTCATCCTCGCCGTTGTATGCTTCCAGAATGCCCATAAGGGAGTAGCGCAGGGTGTAGGAAATATAGTCTATGACGACTTTTCGGTTTTTCTTTTCCCTGTCCTTTATCCAATCAATCAGCATTCCCGTAAGGGCCTCAACATAGAAGCTGCACAGGAAATTGCGGTATCCCTCGTCAAGCTCTTTTCCCGCAATGCGTTGCGCCTGCTCGATAACTGAAAGAACGACAGTTGAAAAGTCAGAGCAGAAAAAGCGTTTCAGTTCATCACGGCCTATGGAATCGTAGGCGCAGTTGATAATATAGCTGTTTTCCTCGACATAATCCATGACAAAGGTAATAGCTTCCTCATAATCGACAAGCAAATCGTAATGCTTGACAACTTCAATCGCCTCCTGCTCAAAGGTCCATTTCAGCAGCGCATAAATATCTTCAAAGTGATAGTAAAAGGTTTTGCGGTTTACGTTGCAGTCTTCTATCAGCTCGCTGACGGTAATCTTTTGAAAATGCTTTTTTTTCATTGCCCTTTTCAAAGCCTCCGAAAGCGCTTTTTTTGTGTTAAGGGAAATCTCTTCATGTTTCATCGCAAACACCTCCTTATTTATTATACACCTGTCCGGCAATTTGTCAACGGACAATATGGGACAAGTGTATAACAAATTGATTTGACCCTCAAAACGCACGTTTTGTCCGGTTGTTATACACGGAGGGCTGTTTTGACCGTTTTATTTTTCAAAAAAGCGCAGTATTATAAAGGGGAAAATACGAAAGGAGAAAAAATATGTCGGAAAAATGTTATTCTATCGTTATGAAAACACCGCTCGGCAAGAAATACGGCACGCTCACAGCGTCGGCAAACGGAAATCTGCTTCGCGGTTGGCTTGACATATTGGAACATAAAGAACCCTTTGAGGGGACAATTGACTGTGCGGGCAACTGCAGAATTACGGGCAAGCTTATAACTCTTGTGCGCACGGTTTCATTTGTTGCCACCGGTAAACTGACAGCGTCCGCCGTTAATTTGCAAATGCAGGGCGAGAGAAACGTGTTTGAATTATCGGGGGAACTCTGTTCTGATGGAGGTGAAACAGAGAAATGCGAAGATTCTATTCATGGGTAGTACGTAATCCCAAAAAAATAATAGTGTTTTTCGTAATATGCGCTGTTTGCGGCGCCGTGCTTCAGAATTTTGTTTCGGTAAATTACGATATGACCGATTATCTGCCGGAGAAATCAAGCTCCACAGTTTCCGTCGAGCTTATGAACGAAGAGTTTGACGGCGGAATTCCGAACGCCCGTGTTATGGTAAAGGACGTATCCATTGCCGAAGCGCTTGAATACAAGGAAAA
>JBJFAQ010000003.1:0-1963 GCA_051887995.1 Eubacteriales bacterium | reverse complement strand
CCTCATGCGAGGTGAGCGCAAAGAAGAGATTCGGCATGCTTCCGGCGTTGCGCGTCTCGCTTGACGCCGAAAAGAGCGTTTCGGGGGAGGTCAGGTCTGCATACAGAGCGTAATTGCCGAGCGAACAGTCATAGTCCCACGCGCAGGAGAAGTTCAGCCTGCCGCCCGATGCGTCCGCGTCCTTGTAAATATAGAAGCTCGAGATTCCGCCGTCTATGTTGAGAGTAAATTCTTCAAGCAGGTAGCGGAAAATCAGTGAATCGACATCTGCATAGTCGCTGTAATGCTTTCCTTCGCTGTTATAGCCGTCCTCCGAGAAGAGCGCGTCCTCAAACTCTTCAAAATATTCTTTTATGTATTCCGTCTGCTCGCGTGAGGCGTATTCAGGGCTTTTTATGACCACGGGAAGCCCGCGTTTGGTCACAAAACCGCTCGCCTCGTCCGGATAGCGTTCGGTATATTCGACCTCAAGCAGATAACCTCCGCTTATGTCGGAGGGATTTTCAGGCAGGTTATACCATTTGGCGCTTCCCGGCTCAGCCCCCACGGTTTCTCCGCCGCGCGAGTAGCTTTCGGGCGGGGAGGAGAGCAGCTTTTCGGTTATCTTCTCAAGCTCGGATATTTCAATCCGCCCGTTTCCGATTCCCGCTTTTTCGCAGAGCAGATAAGACCCAAGATACTCTCCGTCGGCGTAAAGGTCGATCGCGGCAAAGCCCGGCGTTGCCGTAGCGCCGCAGTTTTCCGCGATTGATAGTGCCGCGGTGTTTCTCAGAAGCGACGGGTCATAGAAGTTTGCAAGAAGCACGTATTTTTTTGCTTTTGCAAGCCCTAAAAGCGACGCGGAGGAGCTAAGTTCTATCTGATACGGCTTTTTTTCCCCGTCCCACGTTGCGTTTCCTCTGCCGCGTATCTTTTTAAGTTCACCTGAATAAAGACATTTTCCGCTCTCGTCTATGACGGAGAGCGAGCCGGAAACATATACGCTGTGGTCTTCGCTTGCATTTACGCTGGCAAGACCGCCGTCCGTTTTTATGAACACGGCAGGCAGATTTTCGGAGCGCATGACACGCACCTCCTCGGCGTCGTCTCCCACGCCGAGAGTAAAGGAGGAGCAGTCCGAAAGTATGTCGGCACTGCCGTCGTCTTTTACCGTCTCTCCGTTTATGACAGCCTCGCCCTCAACCGATAAGACCGCGCCCGACGTAAAAGATGGAAGAAAAAATATTTTTCCGCTCTCGTCCTCATACGGCAAGACAGTCTCACCGCCGCAAATAACTGAAAGCTTTACATCAGGGCTGCCCTCCTGCGGCTCTCCCCCCGTGCTTTCGGCGCAGGCGGTAAATAAAAGAACGAGCAGAAAGGAAATAATCGAGATCAGTGTTTTTTTCATTCTTCTACGCATAAATACGGCGGGTATTCGGGCGCGTCCTTCTCGCTGTAAAGGAGAAGAAGGTCGTTTCCGTTTTCCTCCGCCTCATCAAAGCCCATCATTTTGTATGTGACGTACATGATACGGTTGTGCTCGGTTTCGCGGAATTCCGCAAAGAGCTTTTTGCCGTCTGATGCCGCTCTGCGCACAGCATATGTAAGCAGCGCCGTGCCGACTCCCCGCGACATTACCCGGCAGGAGACAATGAGCAGCTTCAGAAGATATGTGCCGCTCCTCTTTTCCATAAGCAGGATTCCCACCTTGCCGCTGTCCCCGTATCTGTCCTTAAGCGAAGCAACCTTGAAAATATGGTTTTCCGATGAAATAAGCGAGCTTAGCTCCTCAAAATCATATGTGTAGCCGGTAGAATTGAGCTGGTGAGTGCGAAGAGTAAGCTCCTCAACGCGTCTCAGGTCTTTTTCGGTCACGTCCTTTATCGAAAGGCGCATGTCGAGCGTTTTAAGAAATTCCTCCGCAGGACCTCTGTATTTTGCTTCGTCCTGCTTTCTCTCAAAGTCCGCTCGGTACATTGCG
>JBJFAQ010000002.1:0-8651 GCA_051887995.1 Eubacteriales bacterium | reverse complement strand
AACCGTTCTTGACGGTGAAAATATCACCTCCATCGGCATTGACACCTGGGGAGTTGACTACGGACTGCTCGACAAAAACGGGCACCTTATATCAAACCCCGTTCACTACCGCGATTCAAGAACCGACGGAATCAAACCGTATGCGGACGCACATCTTCCGAGCTCCGAAATCTATTCAATAACAGGCATACAGTCGATGGATTTCAATACCATCTATCAGCTTGCCGCAGAAAAGCGCGACAATCCGGAGCTTCTCGATTACGCGGACAAACTGCTGTTTATTCCCGACCTGCTCGGATATTTTCTGACCGGAAACTGCGCGACTGAATACACCATTGCCTCAACCGGCGCGCTCCTCGACGCGCACACCAAGAATTTTTCACCTGAGCTTCTTTCAGCTTTCGGAATCCCCAAACGTCTGTTTTCAAGCATTGTATTCCCCGGATATGACCTCGGCGCTCTCCTGCCTGAGGTTATCGAAGAAACCGGAAAAACCGACGCGCACATTGTAAAAATCGCCTCTCATGACACTGCGAGCGCTGTCATTGCTGTTCCCACAAAAGAAAAGAACTTTATCTATATCAGCAGCGGCACATGGTCTCTTATGGGCACGGAACTTTCAGAGCCGATTATAAATGACGCATCTGCCAAGCTCAATTTTACAAACGAGGGCGGAGCCGAAGGAAAGATACGTTTTCTCAAAAACATAATGGGGCTTTGGCTCATTCAGGAAACGCGACGTCAGTACAAACGCGAGGGAAAAGAATATTCCTTCGGTGAGCTCGGCGAGCTTGCGCTTGCCGCAAAGCCGCGCCGCTGCCTAATAAATCCCGACGACAAAATTTTCTACACACCGGGAAATATGCCGAAGCGCATCTCCGACTTCTGCCGCCGCACCGGGCAGTATGTTACGGAAAGCGCAGGGGAAATCGTTCGCTGCATAATAGACAGTCTTGCGCTTAAATACAGAAATACCGCCGAGAGCATCGCGGCGTTCATGCCCGAAAAACCGACTGCCATCCATGTGGTCGGCGGCGGCTCGCAGGACACGCTCCTGTGCCGCTCGACAGCTTCCGCGTGCGGTCTGCCGGTTTGCGCAGGTCCTACCGAAGCAACCGCCATCGGAAACATTTCATCGCAGGCAATCGCCGCCGGAGAGCTTTCCGGAGTATATGAGGCGCGCGAGCTCATCTCGCGCTCATTTGAGACAAAAATTTTTGAGCCTGACGCCGCGGAAAAAGCCGAATGGGACGACGCATACTGCCGTTTTCTCACTCTATCCCGTTTATAATTCTTTTATTTTACAAAATGCATAACAAAACACCCGCATATATACCGTAAAATTTATGCAAAGCACCGAAAAAGCGGCTTTTTGTCAAAAAAGCGCTTTTTCGGTATTTTCAAATTGTAAAATTTGTGTTATAATGAATAGCAAATAAAAAACATACATGCAGTATGCCAAAAATTAAATATTTTCAAAATCGGAGGACTTATGAAGGATTCACTTTACGGAGAGCTAAGCGTCATCGGTATGAAGGGCTGCGAACAGTTCGTTGCTCAGGTTGACAGCTATCTTAAAGAATGGAGATGCCACGGAGAGGACGATACCTTTGTCGTTGACGTAAACTGCCCCAGATTCGGCACCGGAGAGGCAAAAGGTACTATCATGAAATCACTCAGAGGACATGACCTCTATATCATCTGCGACCCGTTTAACTACGGAGTCACATACAAAATGTACGGTAAAGAAGTCCCGATGAGTCCCGACGATCATTTTGCCGACCTCAAGCGCGTACTCAGCGCCAACGCCGGCAAGGCAAGACGCGTTTCGATTATTATGCCGATGCTTTATGAAGGCAGACAGCACAAGCGCTCCGCGCGCGAATCTCTCGACTGCGCCATGGCGCTTCAGGAGCTTGAAGCAATGGGGGTATCCAATATTCTCACCTTCGATGCGCATGATCCAAGAGTTCAGAACGCCATTCCCCTCTGCGGTTTTGAAAATATCCACCCCACCTATCAGATGATAAAAGCGCTTATCAGAAGAGTTCCCGATATTCAGATTGACAAAGAAAATCTGATAATCATTTCCCCTGACGAGGGCGCAATGGGACGCTGCATGTACTATTCCTCCGTTCTCGGTCTTGATATCGGCATGTTCTATAAGCGCCGCAACTATTCGGTTGTCGTCAACGGCAGAAACCCAATCGAGGCTCATGAATACCTCGGAAACGACCTGACCGGAAAGGACGCTATTATCGTTGACGATATGATTGCCTCCGGAGAATCAATTCTTGATGTCGCAAAGCAGATAAAGGAAAAGGGTGCAAAACGAATCTTCATTTTTGAAACATTCGGTCTCTTTACCGACGGACTTGAAAAATTTGACGAAGCGTACAAAAACTCTTTCTTTGACTGCATTTTCACAACAAACCTTGTTTACCGCACAAAAGAGCTTCTTGCAAGAGAGTGGTACTGCGAGGTCAATATGTGCAAGTATGTCTCCTACATCATCGACACGCTGAACCACGACGAAACAATCAGCGGTCTGCTCTCTCCCATCGGAAGAATCAACAAGCTCCTTGACCGTCACAAAAAAGAAATGACGTCTCAGCTTTCAATAAACTTTGACGCAAAAAAATAAGTTTTTCCCGATATAATTAAAAGTTGGATTTTGACACGATTGTCAAAGTCCAACTTTTTTGTTTATTATCACCATTTTATGATTTCTGAATTGTTGCACTTTCGACAAAATTATTGCGTTTTGCATAGTCACATGTTATCCTATTTCTGCGCTCGAAAGACACCGGAAAACGAAACGAAAAATTCGGAAACGAACGCAAAAAATATTTTTCAGGAGGAGCTTCCATGCAAAAACTCAAAAAATACCTTGCGGTATTCATGTCCGTTCTCATGATCGGCACGGCAGTACTGACAAGTGTAATTACAGCATCGGCATCGGATTTCACAGACGTAAATCCCGACGACAAATATGCGGAGCAAATCGATCTGCTCTCCGATATCGGAGTTATCAAAGGCACATCGGAAGGCGAATTTTCGCCTAATGAAAAGGTAACGCGCGAGCAGATGGCGCTGCTTCTTTACCGCCTCATGACGGGCAAGGACAACGCAGGCACGCAAAATACGTCTCCTTTTAAGGATCTCTATGAGCCGACCTACAACGGCGCTATCTCCTGGGCATATGCCTGCGGATTCATTCTCGGAACATCTGACACAACCTTTGATCCGAGAGGCGGCATAACCCTTCAGGACGCGCTTGCAATGGTTACCCGTGCGCTCGGTCAGACAAACAGCAGCACAAATTCCGGTTATCCTTGGTCTTACATCAACATAGCAAACCGTCTCGGTCTTACAGATGACCTTGACGATATTGACTACGGAAAGACGCTCACCAGAGCTGAAACCGCGGCTCTTCTTCACAGCGCTCTTACCGCCGATTACATGATTACAAAGACAATCTCCGGCATAACCGTAAGCGAAACAACAACCGTTCTTTCCTATGTTTACGGATATGAATCCGGCTCGGCTATCATTGCCGCAACAGGCAAGTTTGCGCTTCCGGGCGCGTCGGTCGTCATCAGAGACGGCTATGCACTTGTCATTATTGAAAATGCAGACGGCTCTATTGATGAGGCTTATGTTAAAGTAAGCGATCTCGGATTTGCAGATGACATTAACAATCATCTCGGCGAGAGTCTGCGCGTATTCTACCGTATAAACAGTTCGACCGGCATTGCTTCCCTTCTCGGCGCGGCTCCCGGCTGTGCAACAAAGGAAGTAAACAGCTTCACATACGACAGCGGCAAGACATATGTAAACATCGGCGGAATCAAGTATAACGTTGTGTCCTCTTTCTCCGGCGCAACAGCAACAAATGCAAATGAACTTATTGTTTTCGCATTCGACAATGACGAATCTCTCACTCAGCTTGAGACAAATGAGGCTCTTATTGCAAAAGAGGGCTATTTCACCCTCAAGATGATTTATGAGAGCGGCTCTGAGAAAGCAAAATATGCCATTCTTATGCCTCTCACACTCGGAACGCTTGAAATTTCCGCTTCCGGTGAGATAAATCTCGCGGGCGGGCTCACAAAGAACGCTCTTACCGGCGGATTTGTCAATCCCGACGGCGCTGTTCACGGCGACAACGTACTTTACTACTTCAACAGCACGCTGAATCGCCTTGTAATTGCGGAAAAACTGCTTGAAATCCAGAATGTAAAGGTTACACGCAAAACATCCACGACCGCTACCATCGGCGGCAAGACCTACACTCTCGGTGTAAGCGGCACAGCTCAGGACGCGGAAGCAATCTACGCCCTCCTGACAGTAGGTGAAAGCTACAACATCATTGTATACGGAAATTCCGTTATCGGCGTATCTGATGTAAACGAGAATGAAACATATGCATCGACATATCTCATTGCGACAAGCAACACAACCCCCGTCGTACACGCAGACAAGGTATGCTACTTTATGACCGCTAATATCGGCGGCAAGAGCACAAATATCTACACCTCAAACGAAAGCGTAAATGTCGGCAGCGTATACCGCTACGAGACGGACAAGGACGGAATCATGACTCTTATTCCCGCTTCTTCCGACAAGTTCGCGCAGAGCAGCGAGATAAAGGTAGTCATTGATAGCGCTTCGGACGTATCCATCACAAAGGGAGCAAATGTATATTACACGCTCACAGAAGGTATTAACGACAGAGTGAACTTTATCACAGACAAGGATACCGTCATTGTTGTCGGCACTCCCTACGGAATTATATACAAGACCGGCGCATATTCCTCTACCTTTACAGTAGATGATACCGCTGAGGTCGTAGCTATCTGCGAAAACAACAGCGGCAGCGTTAAAACGCTCAGATACCTCTACATCTCATCCGGAGCACTCAGCAGCACGGTTGACGAGACCTCCTGCGTAATGGTTCTCGAAAACAAGGCGCACGAGTACGTAGATGGAACAGTTCTTACCGCTTACACGGTTTACGATTTCGGCACAGGCAAGATTGAGACGCTTTATTCGTCTCATGCTGACCTTGCAGACGGAACCTGCTACAAGCTTGACGAAAACAACCGCATCACTTCTTCCGAAAAGGTTCTTCAGACAGGTGAAGTAACCGGTTATGCCGGAAATGTTGTGACCATAGACGGCACTACCTACAAGCTTGCTTCCGGGGCTGTCATTGCAGGAATTGAGGCTGATGCTAACGGCAACTACACCGTAAAGGCACTCTCCCTTTCCGCGATTTACGGCAAGACTGTAAGCTTTATCGCAGACGGAAACGAAATCACAAGAATCCTTCTTGCTGACTGATAAAAAACAAAATAAAAAATTTCCCGTGCAGCAGTGCTGCACGGGAAATTTTTATTTTTTCAGAAAGTCTTTACAAACGCTTCGATGCGCTCAAGCGCGGAGTCAATGTGTTTTATAGAATATGCATATGAAATCCGAGCGAAACCCTCTCCGGTCTTTCCGAACGCCGTGCCGGGTACTATCGCGCAGTTGTATTCATAAAGCAGTTTTTCACAAAATTCTTCGCTTGAAAGCCCGAAACTGCCGATATTCGGATATACGTAAAAAGCTCCCTCAGGCTCAAAGCACTCTATGCCGATTCGTTCAAGTCCTTTTACTATATATTTTCTGCGGCGGTCATATTCGGCTTTCATCATTTCGATATCGTCATCGCCGTTTTTGACAGCCTCAATGGCAGCATACTGGCTCGTTGTCGGCGCGCACATGATAACATACTGGTGCAGCTTCAGCATCTGCTTTGCAAGCGGCGCAGGCGCGGCAAGATAGCCGAGTCTCCAGCCCGTCATTGCATAGCTTTTTGAAAATCCGCTGGCAACTATCGTCCGTTCCGCCATACCGGGAACATTTGCGATAGATGCGTGCTTTCTTCCGTACGTCAGCTCGCCGTAAATTTCGTCTGAGAGCACTACAATGTTCGTGTCGCGTATCACATCGGCAATTTCCGCAAGCTCGTCATACGTCATTATCGCGCCTGTCGGGTTGTTAGGATATGCGAGCAGCAGCATTTTCGTTTTCGGAGTTATAGCTTTTCTCAGCGCCTCCGGGTCGAGCTTGAATTTATTTTCATACTTGGTTTCGATGATTACGGGAACGCCCCCGGCGAGCTTAACGCACGGCTCGTAGCAGACAAAGCACGGTGTCGGAATAATCACCTCGTCTCCGGGGTTTACACACGCGCGGACTGCAATATCTATCGCCTCTGACCCGCCGACGGTAACAATTACCTCGCTTTCGCCGTGATAATTTAAATCAAAGCGGCGCTTTAGATAATTCGCTATCTCCGAGCGAAGCTCCGGAAGTCCCGCGTTTGACGTGTAGTAGGTTTTTCCATTTTGCAGGCTTTCAATTCCCGCCTCGCGTATATGCCAGGGGGTAATGAAGTCGGGCTGACCGACCGTCAGCGCAACTACGTCCTGCATACCCGTTATCATGTCAAAAAATTTTCGGATTCCCGAGGGCTTAAGCTCCGCAGCCGTTTCCGAAATCACCTTTGAGTAGTCAAACATAGGTCAGATTTCTCCTCTTTCGTCTGTGCTCGGAACTTTATATTCCACGCCCTTATCCTTATATTTGCGCAGGACGAAGTGGGTTGAGCAGGAAAGCACGTCCTCAAGTGTCGAGAGCTTGTGTGTGACAAAAAAAGCGACCTCACGCAGGGTTTTGCCTTCAATCAGAACAACAAGGTCGAACGCACCGGACATAAGATACACGCTCTGAACCTCGGGGTACTGACCTATTACTCTCGCAACCTTGTCAAATCCGAAATCGTGCTTCGGAGCGATTTTTACCTCAATAAATGCGCTTACGTACTCTCTGTCGGTCTTATCCCAGTCGATAATGGTCTTGTAGCCGAGGATAACGCCGTCGTTTTCATAATTTTCAATCATCGTTTTGATGTCGCCGACCTCTTTATCGAGCATCCGCGCAAGGGATTCGGGGGAAAGGCGGGCATCGTTTTCGAGCAGTTTGAGCAAATCGGTCATAGAATACCTCCTTTTGGACTGTGGGAAACCTTATCGTTTGATCTTTTCCATAATTTTATCGATCGACAGACCGTATTTGTCTGCGATATCGCGCGCGTAGCTCTTGCCGTCCGGCTTTGCGCGGAGGATTTTAAAGCTGCGCGAGCCTTTTTCGATGGCCGCGACGAGGTTGTCGATTTTTACGCCGCCCTTCGGCAGGCAGGTTTCGTTGATGGCGTCCACGGAAGCCGCGAGGTCATGCAGATGGGTCGAGAAAATGCCGCGGCACCGGACCATGGAAAAGCCCTGCAAAACCTCAGAAGCGATGTACGCGCCCTCAAACGAGCCGGTGGAGGAAAGGGATTCGTCCAGCAGAACCAGACTGTCTTCCGTGACTTCCTCGAAAATCGCACCGAGACGGGAACATTCCTCGCCGAGGCGTCCCTTATCGATGGTGTCCTCGCTGCCGGTCGGGAAGTGAGTGAAAATTTCGTCGCAGGGGCTGATGACGCATTCGTCCGCGCAGACCGGGAGTCCAAGCTGTGCCATAACAAACGCGATGCCGACCGCACAGGTAATTACGGATTTTCCTCCGCGGTTCGGGCCGGTCAGGACGTAGATCATGCCGTCCTCGTCGAAGGTGAAGTCGTTCGGAACAACGGTTCCGTCGAGCTTCACGGCGACGATGGGGTTGCACAGTCCCTTGGCGGTGAACTTTTTCTCCGCCATTGGCCGAATCTGGGGGTGACAGAGGGGACAGCCCTTGTTTTTCAGCTTAACCAGAAGCTCCGTGGCTTTGGTGACAAACTCAATTTCGGGCATCAGGCGGATGAGAAAGTCCGTATTTTCCAGAACGTAGTGCTGAATGACCTTTTTCCAGGAACGGATGGATTGGCGGAAGACGTCGTTGATGGCGCCGTTGAAGGCGTTGGCGAGGGCCATCTGCTGATTATCGGACTGTCCCTTTTTGAAGGGAACGAGCGGTGCGATGCAGGTCTTTTCGTCGGATTTGAAGTCAAGGCGAAGCATTTTATCCAGCAGCTCACCGGACTTGAAGTATTCGTTATTGATGGAGAGAACCCCTGCACGGTCGGCGCGGAGCTGAGAATCAAAATTGACGCCGATGGTGACGCTTTTGATTTCGCGGACGCGTGAGGTCAGCTCCTTGAGCTGGTTGTTGATATTCTTATAGTAGTCGCTCGCGGTAAGCGTATTGATTCGTTCAGCGAACCGCCGGAACGCGGTACTCTTGAATTTGGGTGCGAGAGGGAGAAGGTTATCCCGCAGGTGGTCAAGAAGGGATGTGTACAGTTCTACCTCGGTGATGCTGTAGAGGTAGGATTCGTTGGACGCGGCCGAATCGCTTCCCATGCGGCGCAGCTCGGTGATGTCATTGAGAAAGGGAATCATTTTCAACAGGATATGTGCAAGCTCGGGATGATTGGTCATATCCTCGAAGGTATCCTGCCGGTAAAGAATGACCTCAGGGTCGCAGGTATAAAAGCTCCCGAAATCACAGCTTTTCAGATCCATCAGAAAATACAGTTCAAGCTGTTCCGCTGTAATCTGCGACAGCTTTGCGACTTCTTCGCCCATCGAATGCCGCCGCAGGCTATCTGCGTC
>JBJFAQ010000001.1:0-1968 GCA_051887995.1 Eubacteriales bacterium | reverse complement strand
CGTTGACGACGAGAAGATCGACTACTGCAAGGAAATGATGGAAAAGGCTGAAAAGAACGGCAAGAAGCTCCTTCTTCCTATCGACACAGTTGTTGCAGCAGGCTTCCCCGATCCTATCGATGCTCCTATCGAAGTTCAGACTGTTGATTCCGACAAGATCCCTGCTGATAAGGAAGGTCTTGACATCGGTGAAAAGACAAGAGCTCTCTTCGCAGACGCTGTTAAGTCTGCAAAGACCGTTGTTTGGAACGGACCTATGGGCGTATTCGAGAATCCTACTCTTGCAGCAGGTACTATCGCAGTAGCTCAGGCTCTTGCAGATACAGACGCAACAACAATTATTGGCGGCGGTGATTCTGCAGCAGCAGTTATCCAGCTCGGCTTCTCCGATAAGATGTCCCATATCTCCACCGGCGGCGGTGCTTCTCTTGAATATCTTGAGGGCAAGGTTCTCCCCGGCGTTGATGTTATCGCTGAAAAGGCATAATTAAATTTGTCCTGATTATTTAAAAGATAAAAGGTCGTTACAACGGTTTTTAATCGTGTAACGACCTTTTTTGTTGACAAATGTCATAAAAAATGTTAAACTATAAATATGAGTACACCAAATACGAATAGCCATTAAAAGTGTAAACAAAAAATCTGCGCCAAATCCATATATGCAAGATTTGGCTTGATTTTTTGTACACTTTTTAAATGGTTATTAGTATTAAACGGTAGGCGGTCAATCTTGCTCCCCGAAAGGGGGCGTTTGCTAAGGAAACGCTGATTAATACTAAACACCAATAAAAAACGGGAAAAAATTTGCGCCGAAATCCATTATATGCAAGATTGTCGGCTTGATTTTTTCCATATTTTAAACGGTGTTTAGTATAAATCGTTTCTGTCGATTTTCGTCACACTCTCAGTAACGGATTTTCGAGCGTTCCTCAAATCGACGAAACGATTGCTTCGCATTAATCAGCTTTTTCCTGTGTGATTGAGGTATTGACCTTAGGATTACGATACTAAACACCATTAGAATTATGGAGAAGAAATCGCCGTAAAAACTTTGATATATGCGTTTTTACGGCGAGAGATTCCCATAATTCAATGAGTGTTTAGTATTTTTGCGCTATTATGCAAATAGTTCAAAACAGCAATAAAAAGAAATAACCGCCCCAAGCTTCCAACTTCGGCGGTTATTCTTTAACCAAATAACGGGAGCGACCGTCTATCGGTGTACCCTTTAATAATATTATACACCCGTTTGTCATTTATGTCAAGCGGTTTTATTTTTATCAAGCAAACCCGTGTTCTGTCAGAAATCCGTCCAGTTTGCGGCAGTTTTCACACAGGTCGGCAGGTGAATCGTATCCGTCTTTATAAAGCTCAATTATCACACTGCCGTCGTAGCCGTTTTTCTTCAGCGCATTGAACAGCTTAAGGTTATCATACTCTCCCTCGCCGAATTTCAGACAATCCCCCTTTGCCCCGTAATCGGAAAAGTGAACGTGTACAATATGCTCTCCCAGCGCCTCCGCAATTTCCGCAGGGTCCTCACCCGAGCGGTGCGCCTGCTTTGTGTCAAGTACAAATTTCGCTTCGTCACCCAGCGCTGCCGCCATTTTCTTCAGGAAGTCAAGAGAACGGCTTGTACAGCGTGAAACGTTCTCCTGGACTACCGTTATCCCACAGCTTTGCGCCCGTTTTTGTATTGCAGCAAAGCGCTCAAAATAGAACTCGTCGGAACAGGGATTCTGCGGCTTGTTTCCGTGGAGAACGAAAAATTCCGCCCCCAGCTTGTTCATAAACTCAAAAAAGCGTCCGTAATATTTCAGCATATCCTCAAGGCGGCGTTCATACTCCGTGAAAAGCATCATCGGCTCTATTCCGCAGGTGTAAGGATGCACAGAGCAGACCGTTACGCCGTATTCCTTCTGTATTGCAAGAAATTCGCTCAGATAGGGGTCGTGGAGCTCGCAGTCG